>JBOGNS010000380.1:0-4224 GCA_050747305.1 Candidatus Acidiferrales bacterium
GTCGCGGTTGCGTTCGATGGCCACGCGCTCGGCAGGCAGTTGGAGTTCCCCGAGCAGCGCCGCCACGGTTGCGCCCTGCGGCACTTCCCTTCCCTCGCCGTTGATCAGCACGCGCATTACGAAAGCTCTGAAATCAGAGATAAATAAACACAGATGAGGCCAAGAGGCCAGTTTTCGTGCATACATCTGCATTCATCGGCGGAAATCAGCGTTAATCTGCGTTTTGACCGCCATTCTTATGGATGACGATGCCCAGTTCCGCGAGCTGCGATGGCTCGACTTCGCTTGGCGCGCCGGCCATCAAGTCCACGGCTTGCGCCGTCTTGGGAAACGCGATGACTTCGCGCAGCGATGTTTCGCCGGCCATGAGCATCACCATGCGGTCGATGCCTGGGGCGATGCCTCCATGCGGCGGCGTGCCGTAGGCCAGCGCGTCGAGAAAGAAGCCGAAGCGCCGCCGCGCCTCTTCGTCGCTCAGCCCCAGCGCGCGGAACACGCGCGCCTGCACATCTTGCCGGTGAATCCGGATGCTGCCCGACGCTAGCTCCACCCCATTCAGCACTAGGTCGTAGCCCTTCGCGCGAATCTCGCCATGCCGCTCCGGCTGCTCCAGCAAATCCAAATCTTCTTCGACAATCCCCGTGAACGGATGCTGCGCCGGCACCCACCGTTTTTCGGTGGTGCTCCATTCAAAGGCTGGAAAGTCCGTGATAAACACAAACTCCCATTTCTCGCGCGTCGCGTCAAACGGCGAACTCTTCACGACCAGCCCCAGTTTGTCCGCCATGTACAGCCGCAGTTGACCGGCAATCAGCGCCGCCGCTTCCGTGCCGGGGATCTGCTCCTTCGCCGCGACGGCTACCACCAGGTCGCCAGCCTTGGCGCGCGTCGCTTCGCACAATTTCTTGACGGCATCGTCGCCCAACGTTTTCCCCAGTGCGGATTGCACGCCGCCGTCCGCGGTGACCTTTACCGTGTAGCAGCCCTTCGCATCGAGGGCCTTCGCTTTTTCGCTGAGCTCGTCCACCTGCTTGCGCGACCATGCCGCCGCGCCGGGCGCAGCGAACGCGTACACCGCACCTGCAACCCCAAATTTCTCGCGCGCCAGCTCGAAGAGCGCCGTCACATCCGCTAACTCCATGCCGAAGCGCAGGTCGGGCTTGTCGGTGCCAAACCGCCGCACCGCCTCGCGATACGGCATGCGCGGGAACGGCACGCGCAGCTCCATGCCGATCACTTTCCACGCGCGCTGGCAGACAAACTCCACCACGGCAAACACATCGTCGCGCGTAGGAAAACTCATTTCCAAATCAAGCTGCGTGAAGTCCGGCTGGCGGTCAGCGCGCAAGTCTTCATCGCGAAAGCAGCGCGCGATTTGGAAATAGCGGTCCAGCCCGCTGATCATCAGAATCTGCTTGAAGATTTGCGGTGACTGCGGCAGCGCATAAAAGTTGCCCGGATGCACGCGGCTGGGCACCAGATAATCGCGCGCGCCCTCCGGCGTGGCGCGGGTGAGCATCGGCGTTTCCACTTCGTAGAAGCCCAGCTCGTCCATGGCTTTGCGAATTTCGAGGATCACGCGATGCCGCAGCGCGAGATTGGCGTGCGGCTTGGCGCGGCGCAGATCGAGATAGCGATAGCGCAGCCGCGTCTCTTCCGTGGCGGTGATTTCGTCTTCGATTTGAAACGGCGGCGTTTTCGCCGTGTTGAGCAGGTGCAGACGCGCAGCCATCACTTCCACTTCGCCGCTGGCCAGATCTGGATTCGGCTTGGCGCGGCGGGTCACGCGCCCTTCGACCGCTACTACATACTCGCTGCGCAACTGTTCAGCCTTGGCGTGCGCTTCCGGCGCAGACTCTTTATTGAACACCACCTGCGCGCTGCCCGCGCGGTCACGCACGTCAACAAAGATGAGTTGCCCCAGATCGCGCCGCCGGTGTACCCAGCCCATCAACACCACGTCGCGCCCGGCGTGCTCCGCCCGCAGCTCGCCCGCATAATGCGTCCGCTTCAGTTGTCCCAGCTCATCAAGCATGAAGTCTTGGCCACAGATGAACACAGATAAACACAGATACCGGCAGTTTCTCTGCGACCTCTGCGCCTCCGTGATCTCTGCGTTAGATTTTTCCCTTTTCGCCTAACCGCTCTCCACCTTCGACTCGCCGCGTAGGAATTCGAGCAACTCGCCTTCGGTGAGTTCACGCTGGGTGGCATCGGCGAAACGCTTCAGCGCGTAGCGGCCGCTGGCAATTTCGGTTTCGCCAATGATCAGCGCATAGCGCGCACCAAGCCGATTTGCCAGGTCCAGCGATTTGCGAAACTTCATCTCCTCCGCGGGGACTTCCACTGCGAAGCCCGCGTCGCGCAGCTTGCGCGCCAGCCGAATAGCATGGGGCTGCGCGGCTGCCCCCATCCACGCCACGTACACGTCGCAGCGCGCTTCGGCGGCGAGCTTGCCCTGCTGCTCGAGTGAAAGCATCACGCGGTCGGTGCCAATCGCGAAGCCGATGCCCTTGGTGGGCGGCCCGCCCAGAAGCTCCACCAGCCCGTCGTAGCGCCCCCCGCCGCACACTGCGTTCTGCGCGCCTAGGCCCGGCGCGGTAATTTCAAACGTGGTGCGCGTGTAGTAGTCGAGGCCCCGCACCAGCCGCCAATTCTCCACGCCTTCAATCCCGCGCATCGCGAACTGCTGCTTCAGCGCGGCAAAATGCTCACGACACGCCGCGCACAGATAATTGCCGATGCGCGGCAGTTTCGTCTCGATGGTTTCCTGCTCCGACTCCACCTTCGAATCCAGCACGCGCAGCGGATTGGTTTCAATCCGCCGCTGGCTGTCTGCGCCAAGCTTGTCGCGCACTTTTTCCAACGCCGCCTTCAACTCGGCCACATACTTCGGCCGACACTCCCGGCATCCAATCGAGTTGTAGTACAGAGTGAGTCCGCTCGCTGGCGCCGTCATAGGGGCAGGCCCCCGTGCCTGCCCTTCTGCGCCGGGCAGCTCACCTAATCCAACGCGCGCAAAAAAATGTAACAACATCTCGATCAGCTCCGCATCAATCGCCGGCGCGTCGCTCTGCCCCAGCACCTCCGCGCCAATCTGATAGAACTGCCGGTAGCGCCCCTTCTGCGGCCGCTCCCGGCGAAACATCGGCCCGATGTAATACACCTTCACATTCCCCGGCCGCGTCTGCATCCCATGCTCGATGTATGCCCGGCAAACCGACGCCGTCGCCTCCGGCCGCAACGTGGCGAACTCTATGCCCTCTTTCGCTATGCTCTCACCGAGGAATTTGTCGGCATACTCGAATTCTTTGGCCGTGAGGACCTCGCGCGCACCGGTAAGGATGCGATGGATGACCCTGCGGTAATCAATCGGTGGGTCCGAAAATGTATACATTTCCTTTTGCACGATGTCCGTATTAGCCCCAACTGACCGTGCAAACAACTCCGTTTCCTCGAATACTGGCAGGCGGATTTCGCCGTAGCCGTAGGCTTCGAATACTTCGCGGGCGGTCTGCTCGACGCGGTTCCACGCGGCGGACTCCGGCGGGAGGATGTCGCGCACGCCTTTGATGGCGCGGAATTGTTTCTTCTCGGCCATGCGTGAAATAGCTCGCCACGTGGAGTGCGGGAGCTTGCTCCCGCTTTGTTTACATTTCGCAGCGCATCGTTGCATTGTGCAGCGTAGTGTAAACAAAGCGGCGGCAAGCCGCCGCACTCCAAAGCCGCGCTTTTCGCGCGGCGTAGAAACTCTGTGCCTCTGTGGCTAATTCCCTTCCGCCTTGTATGCCGCGAGATACTCGACGTAGCGCGCGGCGTACTCGTCGATGGCGCGCTGGTCGTCGGCTGTAAGCGCGCGTCGAAACTTTCCTGGGTGACCCATGTAGAGCGACCCGGGCGGCACTTCGGTGCGCTCGGGCACCAGCGTGCCCGCGGCGATGATCGAGCCGGCGCCAATCTTCGCACCATTCAAGATGATCGAGCCCATGCCGATCAGGCAGCGCGACTCGATGGTGCAGCCGTGCAGCACGCAGCCGTGCCCGATGGTGACGCTATCGCCCAGCACCAGGGGGTGTTCGTCGCGCATCACGTGCAGCACCGAGCCATCCTGCACGTTGGTGCGCGCGCCGATGCGGATATAGTGCACGTCGCCGCGAATCACCACGCACGGCCACACCGAGGAGTGCTCGCCGATTTCCACGTCGCCGATGACCACCGCCTGCG
>JBOGNS010000381.1:0-2656 GCA_050747305.1 Candidatus Acidiferrales bacterium
GGTGCGCAAGGAGCGCATCTGCCGCCGCTGCGGCACGAGCCTGGAGAAGTAACCGATGCTGACGCGAATGCACGAACGCTATCGCCAGGAAGTGGTGCCGGCGCTGATGAAGCGCTTCAACTACGGCAACCCCATGGCCGTTCCCAAAGTGGCCAAGGTGGTGGTGAACATCGGCTTGGGCGAGGCCAGCGCCAATGTGAAGCTGCTGGACGTGGCCGCGGTCGAGTTGGGACAGATTACCGGGCAGAAGCCGGTCATCACGCGCGCCAAGAAGTCCATTGCGAATTTCAAGATTCGCAAAGGCATGCCGCTGGGCTGCTGCGTAACGCTGCGCGGCGAGCGCATGTATGAGTTTCTCGACCGGCTGTGCAATATCGTGCTACCGCGCGTGCGCGACTTTAAGGGGCTGCCGCCGAGCTCGTTCGACGGGCGCGGGAACTACACCATGGGTTTGAAGGATCAGTTGGTGTTTCCGGAGATTGATTACACGCGCGTGGATAAGATCAAGGGCATGAACATCACCATTGCCACCAGCGCGCGCAGCGACGAAGAAGGCCGCGAACTTTTGAAGCTTATGGGCGTACCGCTGCGGCCATAGATTGTAGCGGCGGCCGCCGGTGACCGCCCTCAGAAGGAGCGGGCAGGGCCCGCACAAAGGACAGCACAGGGGCCTGCCCCTGCGGAACGGGTGAAGGAGACACATGGCGACGACGGCACGAATGGCGAAAATGCGCAAGAAGCTGAAGTACAAGATTCGTGTGCGCAATCGCTGCCGCCGCTGCGGGCGGGCGCGCGGTTATCTGCGCAAGTTTCAGTTGTGCCGCATTTGTTTTCGGCTGCTCGCGTTGGAGGGACAAATTCCCGGTGTGGTGAAGTCGAGCTGGTAGGAAACGTAGGGGCGGGTTTATCCCGCCCGGCGCCGGATGCGGGCGGCGTAAAGCCGCCCATTCGAGCGAGGAAGGAAGAAGGATAAACGATGCAGACCGATCCGATAGCCGACATGCTGACGCGCATCCGCAACGCCACGCGCGCCAAGCACCAGCGCGTGGACGTGCCGGCGTCGAAGTTGAAGATTGAAGTGGCCCGCATTCTGAAGGAAGAGGGCTACATCTCCAGTTACAAGCTGGTAGAAGATCCGGTGACCAAGGCGCGCAAGGGGCTGCGCTTAATGCTGAAGTACACCACGAACCGCCGCAGCATCATCAGCGGCATGCGCAGAATCTCGCGCCCCGGCTGCCGCGTGTACACGCAGGCGATGCGCATCCGTCCGGTGGTGGGAGGGCTGGGCACCAGCATCCTGAGCACGCCGAAGGGATTGATGACCGGGCGCGCCGCGCGTAAGGCCGGCATGGGCGGCGAGTTGCTGTGCGAGGTTTGGTAGCACAGGCTTTCTAGCCTGTGCCGTTGGCTGCTGGTGAATTAACAGGTAAGAGAGAAACTTATGTCGAGAATTGGAAACAAGCCGATCCCGCTGCCGAAAGAAGTCAAGGTGCAGCTTGGCCCGTCGGCGATTGATGTGCAGGGCCCGAAAGGCAAAATGAAGGTCGCGTTGCCGCACGGGCTGAAGCTCGAGCAGAAAGACGGCACGCTGGTTGCGGTCAGGCAGAGCGATGAATACAAAGCGCGGCACGGCATGCTGCGCGCGCTGCTGGCCAACGCGGTTCACGGCGTCTCCACCGGCTTCAAGAAGGAGCTGGAGATTGTCGGCGTCGGCTATCGCGCGGAAGTCAAAGGCAAAGCGGTGGTATTCAATCTGGGCTATTCGCATCCCATCGAGTTTGCCATTCCCGAAGGCATCCAGGTTGCCGTCGAGAAGAACACCAAAGTCACGGTGAGTGGCGCGGACAAAGCGCGAGTGGGGCAGGTGGCGGCGGACATTCGCGGCTTGCGCCCGCCCGACCCCTACAAGCAGAAGGGCATCCGCATTGCCGGCGAACGGTTGAAGAAGAAGGCGGGCAAGGCCGCGGCCACCGCCAAAGCAGGATAACGTAGGGGCGGGTTTATCCCGCCTCGGAATCGCAGGACGGGCGGCGTAAGGCCGCCCCCACGGGAGAAGAGCAGTGGCACAAGCGCCAGTTCGAAAGATTTCGCGCACCGAGCACCGGCAGCGGATTCATCGCCGGGTGCGGCAGCGCGTGCAAGGCACGCCGCAGCGGCCGCGGCTGAGCGTGTTCCGTTCGATTGCGCAGATTTACGCGCAGGTGATTGACGACGCCACGGGACGCACGCTGGTGGCGGCGAGCTCGCTCGATAAAGACACGCGACAGCAGACCAAGCGCGGCGCCAACATCGCCGCGGCAAAAGTGGTAGGCAAAGCCATTGCCGAGCGCGCGCAGGCGGCCGGAATCCAGCACGTGGTATTCGATCGTGGCGGGTACAAGTACCACGGCCGCGTGAAGGCTTTAGCCGACGCGGCCCGGGAAGCGGGGTTGAAATTTTAAGGTATGCCTAAGAATGTGCTGAAAGAAATGCTCGCAGTGCGCCGGCCGCTGGAAGCCAACACGGCCAACCTGAAAGACCAGGTCGTGTCCATCAACCGCGTCACCAAAGTGGTGAAGGGCGGGAAGAACTTGAGCTTCTCCGCGCTGGTGGTGGTCGGCGATCAGGCCGGTCATGCCGGGTTCGGCATGGGCAAGGCCCGCGAAGTGCCTATGGC
>JBOGNS010000382.1:0-3392 GCA_050747305.1 Candidatus Acidiferrales bacterium
ATGTTGGGCCACACCAGGTTGATGCGCATGTACAGCGAAAGAAACATCCCCACGAACACCGCGATCAGCGCCAGCAGGTAATACTGGATGCCGATCACTTTGTGGTCCAGGCTGAAGATGTACTTCCAGATGAAGCCCGTGGGCGCGGCGTGCACGTGAACCTGCCCGTGCGCGCCGGCGCCCGCGTGAGCTTCGTGGGCCGGTGTGGTCATCGAGTCTCTCCTGGGCGGCGCAATCTTTCGCTCCTCGTGCTGTCCTGACGCAAGGTCATGGCTGCGGCTCTTCGAGCGGCGCCAATTCTTCCGCCTTAAACTGGATTTGCTCGGCCAGCCACTTCTCGTAATCGGCTGGCGAGAGCACGGTCATAAAACTTCTCATGCGGTGATGGCCGAGGCCGCACAGTTCAGCGCAGGCCACTTCGTATTGGCCGGGCTTCTCCGCCGTAAAGTGAACTCTGATTTCCATGCCGGGCACGGTGTCCTGCTTGAGGCGCAGTTCGCGAACGAAGAAACTGTGCGTCACGTCTTTGGTCTTGAGCACCAACTCGACTTCGCGGCCGGCGGGCACGGCGAACACTGGCATCACCAAATCATCTTTCGCGGCGGGGTCATCCGGATCAAGGCCCACGGGATTGCCGCCGGAGTCGCTAATCTCGCTGACCTTGAGGCGGCCCCACTGCCCATCAGCGCCGGGATAGCGGAAGTTCCATGCAAACTGCTGTGCCGTCACTTCAATGCGCAGCGCACCCGGCCCGGCGCCACGAAAGTGCAGCGAGGCCCATGCGTCGCGGGCCATGAAGCCGAGGCCAACGAAGACGATCACCGTGGCCGTGGTCCAGATAATCTCCAGCGTGGTGTTGCCGTGACTGTAGGACGCACGTTGGTTGCGATTCCGGTAGCGCACCACCAGCCAGGCCAGCGCAAGCTGCGAAAGCACGAACGTGACCCCCGTCACCCACAGGGTGTTCATGAACTGCTTATCCACGTTGCGGCCTTCCGCGGTAATCGCTTCGGGAAACCACCAGGTTCGCACGAAGAAAAAGTAGCAGGTGAGAGCTGTAATCAGGACCAGCGTAATGGCGATGGCGACTGCAACTGCGGCCGAACCCTTGGAAGAATGCTTTGTGGCCATTTGCCTCCGCTCCGAACCGCGTTCGGGATTCCAGTGGCGCAGGCTTCAACCTGCGCGCTGATGTGTGGTTGCTCGCGTGAGGTCAGCGCAGGCCGCCAGCCTGCGCCAACGCACCAATTCTAACTCAGACCGCTTTTCGTTGCCCAGCGCCGCAAATCATATACATCGTCGCCAGAATTGCAAGCCCGTAGGACAGACCTGCAGGTCTGGCCACTTGACGCACGGCTGCGGCGGGCAGTAATCTCCGCCGTCAGTGCGCCACTTTGTCGTGTCAAAAACCGTATTGTGGTCCGCTGCGCTTGGCGCTCTGGGCTGGGCTATGCAATTTAGCCCCCTGTCGAACCAAGTCATTGGACTCTTGCTTTATGCTATGGCGGGGCTCCTCGCGCTTTTGGCGATAGCGCGATCACACTGGGTGCTCCGGCAACGGGAACGACTCGGAGTTAAGTTTATGTCAATCGCTATCGTCGGAACGATTGGTGCGGCGGCTGGCGCAGCTATCGCAATTGCGCTCTACTTGTTGTCGCCTTACCTTGTTGAGCCGCGCGACGAGACCAAGGAAAACCAGGAACGCGTCACTTTTCTGCTCGAAGCCTCGAAGCCACTGAAGCAGATGGCACTAGTCATCGACCTCAGGCAGCCACTTGCGCCCGATGCCCTGCGGCACTTCAGGGCACTTGTTACGATTGCGAACCTGGACGTTAGCGCTCGGTTTGCCGATGCAAGCAACCTGGACAACCCACACCCGACTTTGTGCGTGGGTGGGCGCGATCACTATCCAGTCGCACACTCCGGCGGGATGCAACGCAAATGGTTTGGTGTCCAAAACCGCGTCTATGCTTTAAACCCTAACGAGGAAATGCAAAACATGCTGTTCTCGATGGGTCAGGCGGTGTCGTCGCGCGTCGAATTAGGCGGAGGTCTATACGGCAAGGGACCCTTCAAAACCATCAGCGACCTGGACGATCGTTCGGTCGACGTCTACGTCACCGAGCCATTGATGAGGCACATCGCGGCGATTCATTTGGTCGCAAACAATTACGTGCTGTTCTCTGAAGTCGCTACCAACCTCGCCGTTGTAAATGGCGGACCGCTTTTTGGAAAGTGGCCCGATCCACTAGCGCCGGAGGAGGAAGCTATTCGTTGGATAATGCTTCTCCCAAGGGGTGCCGACTACGAACGGTTCATGAAAGAAAGGACTGAGTTGGGACACGATCCAGCTTGGTTTCCTGCAAATCTCTACCGTACATGGGTGTTGTCATTCGACGAACATACACCACGGAGAATTGGTTAGCGTAAAGGTAGATGGAAGAACAGCGATGGCGCGGGTCCAGACCAGCCCTTGGGCAATGGGCTTTGACCCTCCCGCTACTTCCGGCTACAATTTGTCCGTGCCTTCCTGAGCGGAAGTGGCGGAACTGGCAGACGCACCATCTTGAGGGGGTGGCGCCGTAAGGCGTGTGGGTTCGAATCCCACCTTCCGCACCAGTTTTATCGACTGTTGAGTTTATCGCTGACGCTGGCAAGATAACGGACGAGGTCACACTGCGAGTTACGTTTTGCTGTGAGCGTGCTTTTGGGGGACCTGACTCGCGTCAGCGGCCTTCTCCGGTTAATTCGCCGCGTCGATAGAACCCACCGAGTGAACCAACCGCCGTCTTGAAGTGCGGGAACGGCGCGGTGCGCAATCAGCTCGGAGGTTGTGGACGAACTCATGCAGCGTAACCGCCCCGGGGCGCTAACTGACCGAAGAGAGCAAAACATCGAAACTCTGAGAGTGCTAGTCATGCTCGCTCTTGCCAGTTTGGCGTCAAGCGCACGTTGCTCAGGTCAGGCCGGGACCCCGGCGCAGGACGCTGACACCTATTCGGTAGCAAAGCCGACGGCGCGCGAGATTGTGGTGACGCGCGAGTTCCACGCGCCGCGCAGCCGGGTCTTTGACGCTTTGACCAAGCCGGAGTTGATCAAGCAGTGGTTTGAGCCGGAGGGTTGGTCGTTAATCGCCTGCGATGTGGATCTTAAGGCGGGCGGCGCATTTCGTTTTGTGTGGCGCCGCCCCAGGGGTGAGATGACCATGCGGGGGATCTATCGAGAGGTCGCGCGCCCTGCGCGGCTTGTGCATACGGAAGAGTACGACATCTCGCCCTTCCAGTTGCTGGTCACCGTCGTTCTGGTCGAACAGCATGGGCGGACGAGGTTGATGTCCACCTCGCTGTATCCCTCGGAAAAGGCCCGCGACGCAGACTACCCCAGTGTTGCGG
>JBOGNS010000383.1:0-5760 GCA_050747305.1 Candidatus Acidiferrales bacterium
GTGCAGTGGCGGACAGTAGGACAGGCACTCCTGCCTGTCCGATTTTAGAGAGCTGTTCGTCCTGGGAGCTATTTGGCGGGCGCGAGAGAGTTGAAATTGCAAAAGCGGACAGGCAGGAGTGCCTCTCCTACTGTTTGACGGTGAACCGTGCAGCCAATACGATGGTGTGGCAACGGAACGGAGGAGGCAACTTCATGTCGCGATCCATATCCAGATCATTTTTCAGATCCAGATCATTTTCCGGCTTTGCACTGGCGGTGGCGGCGGCCGTGTGCATGCTTGCCGCGCCGTCGCGGGCCAATCCGCAGGCGCAGACCACGGGCCAGCCAACCGTGGAGCAAGCTCGCGCCTTCATCGAGCAGGCCGAGAAGCGCCTGTTCGATGCGTGGAACAAAGGCAGCCGGGCGGATTGGGTGGCCGCCACTTACATCACCGTTGACACCGAACAAATCTCCGCTGATGCCAATAAAGAAGTGCTCGCGCTCACCAAGGAGCTGGCCACCGAGGCTAATCGCTTCGACGGGCTGAAACTGCCCGCTGACCTTGCGCGCAAGCTGAAGCTGCTGAAGCTGTCGCTGGCGCTGCCGCCACCCTCGAGCGCCGCTGAGCAATCCGAGCTGGCTGAACTGGTGGTATCGCTGCAAGCCGACTACGGCCGCGGCAAATACTGCCCCAAAGGGCCAGAGAGCAAAGTCGGCAAGCAGGGCGAGTGCCTGGACATCAACGCGCTGAGCAACATCCTGGCCGACAACCGCGAGCCGGCCAAGCTGCTGGAAGTCTGGCGCGGCTGGCACGCCATCGCGCCGCCGATGAAGCAGCGCTACACGCGGTTTGTCGAGCTGGCCAACAAGGGCGCGCGCGAAATGGGCTTTGCCGACACCGGCGCGATGTGGCGCTCGAATTACGACATGCCGCCGGATGAGTTTGCGAAGGAACTCGACCGTTTGTGGACGCAGGTGCGCCCACTGTATGAATCGTTGCATGCCTACGTGCGCGGGCAACTCGCAAAAAAATACGGGCCGCAAATCGTGCCACCGAACGGGCCGATTCCCGCGCATCTGCTGGGCAACATGTGGGCGCAGCAGTGGGGCAACATCTACGACATCGCCGCGCCGCCGGCCAGCGATCCCGGCTACGACCTCAGCGAAATTCTCAAAGCGCGCAAAGTGGATGCCCGCGAAATGGTGCGCTTCGGCGAGCGCTTCTTCACCTCGCTGGGCTTCGCGCCGCTCCCGGAAACTTTCTGGCAGCGCTCGCTCTTCACCAAACCGGAAGACCGCGAAGTGGTTTGCCATGCCAGCGCGTGGGATGTGGATTCGGTAGACGACTTGCGCATCAAGATGTGCATTCAGATTAACGCCGAAGACTTCGTCACCATTCATCACGAGCTGGGCCACAATTTTTATCAGCGCGCGTACAAGGACCAGCCGCCGCTCTTCCTGGGCAGCGCTAACGACGGCTTCCATGAAGCGATCGGCGACGCGGTGGCGCTCTCCGTCACCCCGGAATATTTGAAGCAGATCGAGCTCATCGAAAAAGTGCCCGGGCCGGAAGGCGACCTCGGCCTGCTGATGCGCCAGGCGCTCGATAAAGTGGCATTCCTGCCGTTCGGCTTGCTGGTCGATCAGTGGCGCTGGAAAGTGTTTGCCGGCGAAGTGAAGCCCGCCGATTACAACCAGGCGTGGTGGGACTTGCGCCTCAAGTATCAAGGCGTGGCCGCGCCCGGCGAGCGTCCCGCAGACGCGTTCGATCCCGGCGCGAAGTATCACGTGCCGGCCAACGTGCCGTACACGCGCTACTTCCTCGCGCACATTTTGCAGTTCCAGTTCTACCGCGCCATGTGCCGCGATGCCGGTTACAAGGGACCGCTGCATCGCTGCTCGTTCTACGGCAATAAGGAAGTCGGCGCGAAACTCAACAAGATGCTCGAGCTAGGACTGAGCCGCCCCTGGCCCGAAGCACTGCACGCGCTCACCGGCGAAAAACAAATGGACGCCACCGCCATCATCGATTACTTCGCGCCGCTCAAGAAATGGCTCGATGAAGAAAACCGCAAGAATGGTTACAAAGTCGGCTGGTAGGATTTCGCCACAGAGGCACCGAGGCACAGAGCATGACGGGACGAATACCCTGCTCCGTGTCACTGTGCGTCAGTGGCTAAAGCCCGAGCAGTTTCTCGAAGGCGGGTTCGTCGAGGGTGGCTACGCCGAGGGATTTGGCCTTGTCGGCTTTGGAGCCGGGATCGGCGCCGACTACTACGTAATCGGTTTTCTTGCTCACTGACGAAGTTGGCTTGCCGCCGTGGCTGGCGACCAGCGCTTCGGCGTCTTCGCGCGAGCGATGGGCGAGGGTGCCGGTGAAGACGAAGGTTTTGCCGGCGAGCTTCGTGCTTTTAGGCGCGGCACGCTTCTCGGTCGTCACTACCTCGTGCTTGGCGAGCTTTTCCACCACGCGCCGGTTCGCGGCCTCGGAAAAGAAATCGCGGATGGCTGCCGCCACTTTGGGGCCGACTTCGTTCACCTCGGCCAGCTCCTCCTCGCCCGCGTCCATCAGCTTCGCGATGGAGCCGAAGCGTTCGGCCAGCAGTTGCGCGGTGCGCTCGCCGACAAAGCGGATCCCGAGCGCATAAATCACGCGCGCGAGCCCGGCTTTCTTGCTGGCTGCGATTTCGTCGAGCAGGTTTTGCGCGGATTTTTCCGCCATGCGCTCGAGCTCGGCCAGTTGATCGAGCTTCAGCTTGTAGAGGTCGGCGACATCTTTCACCAAGCCTTTGTCCACAAGCTGCTCAACGATTTTGTCACCGAGGCCGTCGATGTTCATCGCGTGGCGGCCGGCGAAGTGCAGCAGGGACTCTTTGCGCTTGGCGAGACATGCAGTGTTGACGCAACGATACGCGACTTCGCCCGGATCCTTGTGGATGCCGCTGCCGCAGATGGGACACTTCGACGGCATGGTGAAAGGCCGGCGGTCTTTGCCTTCCTTCACCACTTTGATCACCTGTGGGATCACCTCGCCGGCGCGCTGGATGAGCACGGTGTCGCCGATTTGCACGCCGAGGCGCTCGACTTCGTCCATGTTGTGCAGCGTGGAGCGGCTGACGGTAACGCCGCCGACTTGCACCGGCTCGAGCACAGCCACCGGCGTAAGCGTGCCGGTGCGGCCCACTTGCACGCGAATGTCGTTGACCACCGTGGTTTCTTGTCGCGCGGCGAACTTGTAGGCAATGGCCCAGCGCGGCGCTTTTGCCGTGAAGCCCAACTCGGACTGAAACGCGGTGGAGTCCACCTTGATCACGATGCCGTCGATTTCATACGGCAGCTCCTCGCGCTTCTTCTCCCATTTTTCGCAGTGGGCGATCACGTCTTCGATGCCGTCGCAGCGCGCCCAATCCGGATTGGATTTGAAGCGCAGCGCGGTGAGCGCCTGCAACGCCTCGGAGTGGCGCTTGAGTGGCTCGCGGCCGTCGCCCAGCAGCATGTAGCCGAAGAAGTCCAGTTGGCGCGAGGCGGTGATCGCCGGATCGAGCACGCGCACCGCGCCTGCTGCGGCGTTGCGCGGATTGGCGTAACGCTTGCCGCCGATTTCTTCCTGGCGCCGGTTGAGTGCTTCGAAGGCGCGGCGCGTCATCACCACTTCGCCGCGCACTTCGAAATCCGCGGGGATGTTGAGCTTCTTCAGCGTCGCGGCGTCCACCACCAGCGGAATCGAGCGGATGGCGCGCACGTTGGGCGTGACATCTTCGCCCATCGTTCCATCGCCGCGCGTGACGCCGTGCGCGAGCCTTGCCTCTTCGTACTGCAACGAGAGGCTCAATCCGTCGTATTTCGGCTCGCCGACATATTCCAGTTTCTCGCGGCCCAGCAGGGTGCGCGCGCGCCGGTCGAATTCACGCAACTCGTCGTAGGTGTAAGCGTTGTCGAGGCTGAGCATGGCGCGCTTGTGGCGCACCGTAGCGAAGCCTTCGCGCGGCTGCCCGCCCACGCGCTGTGAAGGCGAATCCGGCGTAATGAGTTCGGGATGCGCCGCTTCCAGGCGCTTCAGCTCGTTCATCAAGCCGTCGAATTGCGCGTCGGAAATTTCCGGATCGTCGAGAACGTAATAGCGATGTTCGTGGTGACGAATCTTTTCGCGCAGGTCTTCGATTTGCCTGGCAATAGATTTGGCGGAAGCTTTGCTCATGGGCAGTAGGACAGGCACTCCTGCCTGTCCGGTTTGCTTATCAGAAAGAGACACTTTGCAGCGGTGCTTGCCATGCCGCCCTAAAGGGCGGCGCTACAAGTCGCACAGCCGTCACAAACCAATGGCATTATACAATGCGCGAGATTATGGCTTTGCAGGGCACAGCCACTTTGTCTGCCGCGAAAGAGCCGGGCGGGCCAAGCCCCGCACCTATGGTCAGTCCCACGCGCCTCGGTGTGATCCGCCACGCGGTAATCATCTATAACCCGGCGTCCGGCCGCCGACGTCATATGCGCGCACGACAACTGGAGGAGGCACAGCGCGCGCTGAAGCAGTGCTTTATCGACGCCGAGCTTTGCCCCACCACCGCGCGCGGCTCGGCGACGGAACAGGCGCGCGCGGCGGTGACCGCGGGCGCGCAACTGGTGGTGGCCTCGGGCGGCGATGGCACGGTGAACGAAGTGGTGAACGGATTGGCGGGCAGTCATGTACCGCTGGGAATCTTGCCGGCAGGAACGGCCAACGTGCTGGCAAAAGAATTGGCGCTGCCGTGGGATGCGTACGAAGCGGCGCGCTTGCTGGCCGGCTCGCGGCTACGGCGCGTCGCGCTCGGCGCGGTGGTCAGCGACGCGGCGCCGGATGCGGCGCGCTATTTTATCTCGCTCGCGGGGGCGGGGAGCGATGGCGAGATGGTGCGCGCTGTGAACCCCGCGCTGAAAAAACTTACGGGCCAATTGGCTTACTGGGCCGCAGGCTTTCTGCTGCCGCTCTACTATCGCTTCCCGTACGTGCGCGTGCGCTCGTTCGATGACGTAGGGGCAGGCCCCCGTGCCTGCCCTGATGCCCCTGCTGGGATTGACGGGAAGGCATCCTTCGCGGCAACGAAAAAAGGGCAGCCACTGGGGGCTGCCCCTACGCGCGAGGCGGAGGGGTCGGTGGTGGTGATTGGCCGGACGAAGCATTATGGCGGGCCAATTCAAATCACTACGGGCGCAAGTTTGTACGAAGATTGCTTCGAGGTGGCGGTGTTCGAGGTGGGCTTTTTCGGTTCGTTGCGACTGCTGCCCGCGGTTCTGCGCGGCGTGGCGCGCGGCCAGCGCGGCGTACAAATGTGGAAGACGCAGCGGGTGCGCTGCGAGCCTACCGGTTCGCGACCGATCTATGCGCAAGTGGATGGCGAGTTTGCGGGCGCGCTGCCGATGGAATTCCGCATCGTGCCCGATGCGCTGACGCTGGCTGTGCCGGGTGGGCCCTGATGGAACCGGTGACGCATGTGCTTGCGTCGGCGGCGCTGGCGCGCGGCGCATTCGACCGCACGCGATTGGCCATACCCGCGGCGGTCGCCGCAGCACTGGCAGTAGATCTTGATTGGCTTGCACTGGCCGGTGGCGCGGAAACGTACTTTACGTATCACCGCGTGGCGACGCACTCGCTCATCGGCTCAGCGACGGTCGCGATTGCTGCCGCGGGACTCTTCTGGTTTGCCGGCCGCAAGCATCCCACAAGACCAGCGTCGCTGGTGCGACTGGTCACGGTCGCGCTGGCAGCCGCGTGGCTACACGTGCTGCTCGATCTAATGAA
>JBOGNS010000384.1:0-5381 GCA_050747305.1 Candidatus Acidiferrales bacterium
CTACCTACGCGAGCGCGCAAAAATGGCGACCTGAAGGTCGCCGCTACATCGCGGGGCACCCGGCGATTCTTTGTTAGAATGATGGCGATGGGTTCATCGCCCAATGCGGCGCTTTCGCGGCAATCGCTGTTTTTGCGTGCGTGCCGCTGCGAACCAGTCGAGCGCGTGCCGGTTTGGATGATGCGGCAGGCCGGGCGTTACTTGCCCGAGTATCGCGCCCTGCGCGCCCGGCATAGCTTCCTCGAAGTGTGCAAGACTCCCGAGCTGGCCGCTGACGTTTCGCTTCAGCCTTATCGCGCTTTCCGCATGGATGCAGTCATTGTCTTCTCGGACATTCTGATTCTCGCCGAGGCGATGGGGCTGGATTTGCAAGTCAGTGATGCCGGCCCCGTGCTTGCGAATCCGGTGCGTGACGCCGCCGCAGTGCGCAAACTGCGCGCGTTCGACCCCGAGCGCGAGACGCGTTTTCTTTGCGACGCCATCCGGCAACTGAATGCCGCTGTCGGCGCAGAAGTTCCTATTCTCGGCTTCGCCGGCGCTCCGTGGACACTTGCCTGCTACATGATTGAGGGCCGCAGCAAGGAAGGCTTCCCCACCGCCAAGCAGTTTCTTTACTCCGAGCCGCAAGCCTTTCGTTCGCTGCTCGAAACTATCGCCGCCAACACGGCGCGTTACCTCCAGGCACAAATTGCCGCAGGCGCTGCCACCGTGCAGCTCTTCGATACTTGGGCCGGCGAATTGAGCCTCGCCGATTACCGCACCTTTGCACTCCCGGCCCTGCAAGGGCTGATTCGCGAGGTCAAGGCCGCATATCCCAGCGTGCCCGTGATTCTCTACACCAAAGGCAGCAGTCATCTGCTCGATTGTCTTGCCGACGCGCGCGCAGACGTGCTGAGCCTGGACTGGCGCGTTGACTTGGCCGATGCGCGCCGCCGCTTTGGCCCACGCCTCGCCCTGCAGGGCAACGTGGATCCGTGCGTTTTGCTTGGTCCGTCTGAAACGATTCGCAGCGCAGTGGCCGACACCATCGAGAAAACCGGCGGCCACGGGCACATCCTCAACCTCGGCCACGGCATCCTGCCCAACACGCCCGTTGAGAACGCGCGCCTCTTCATCGAAACGGCGCAGAGCTCGCGCCTCGCCGCGGTTGCGCAGCCATGACTTTCGCATCCACGCGCGACGCCACCACCGTCTCCATCGGACGTGAACAGTTCCACGTCTCCGAGGAATTTCTCGCCAAGTACAACCGTCCCGGCCCGCGCTACACGAGTTATCCAACCGCGCCCGTGTGGCACGATGATTTTGGCCCCGCTGACGCCGAGCAAGTGTTTCGCGAGGCGGGCCGCGACGCGCGGCCCGTCTCGCTCTACACGCATCTGCCTTTCTGCGAAAGCCTGTGCCTGTTTTGCGCATGCAACGTGGTGATCCAGAAAGACAAGGCCGTCGCTCCGCCGTATCTCGAAACCCTGCGCCACGAACTGGAGCGAGTCGCTACATTCGTCTCGCGCACCCGCCCGGTGGTGCAGTTCCACTGGGGCGGCGGCACGCCCACTTACCTCACGCCGCAGCAGATGGAAGACCTCTTCGCCCGCACGCGTGAATACTTCTTGTTCGCGCCTGATGCAGAAATCGGAATCGAGATTGACCCCCGCGTCACCACGCGCGCGCATCTGGAAGCGGCGCGCCGCCTCGGCTTCAATCGCCTGAGCATGGGCATCCAGGATTTCAATCCAGAAGTGCAGAAGGCCATCCACCGTATCCAGCCTTACGAGATGACCCGCGAAACCATCGGCGCCGCGCGCGAGCTGGGCTTCACCAGCATCAACGTCGATTTGATCTACGGCCTGCCCCATCAGACCGCCGATAGCTTCGCCGCCACCGTGGATCAGATCCTGACGCTTCAGCCTGACCGCGTCGCCATGTTCAGCTACGCCCACGTGCCTTGGCTCAAGAAGCAGCAAGGCTCATTCGCGCCGCATCTGCCGGAAGGCATGGAGAAGTTCCGCATCTTCGTCGCAGGACTTCAGAAATTCCTCGATGCCGGCTATCTCTACATCGGCATGGATCATTTCGCGCGGCCTGCCGACGAGCTGGCCACCGCGCAGCGCAACCGCACGCTGCACCGCAATTTTCAGGGGTACACTACCAAGGCCGGCGCCGATCTTTACGGCCTCGGCGTCAGCGCCATCAGCAGCGTCGGCCACGCCTACACGCAAAATTTCCGCGACCTGCACGCGTATGAAGCCGCCGTGGCCCGCGGCGGTCTGGCCACCATGCGCGGCTACCGCAAGACGCGCGACGACGAAATTCGCGGCGCCATCATCAGCCGCCTGCTGTGCCACGCGGTGCTGGATCTGGCGCAAATCGGCCGCGAATTCGGCTTTGACTTCTCCGAGCGTTACTCAGCCGAAATGGATCGCCTGCGCGAATTCGAGGCCGATCAACTCGTCGCTTTTGCCGGCGACGAGATTCGCGTCACCTCGCTCGGCCGCATCTTCATCCGCAATGTGGCCATGGTCTTTGATCCGTACCTCGAGCGCCAGCCCGCGGACAAACCGCTCTTCTCCAAGACGCTCTGACCTCTATGTCCGTCCTCGTCATCGGCGGCGGCATCTCCGGACTCGCTTGCGCTTATCGCCTCAACCAACGCGGCGTGGACGTGCAAGTGATCGAAAAGGAGAATCGCGTCGGCGGTGTGGTGCAGTCCGAGGAGGTGGCAGGCTTTCAGTTCGATCTCGGCCCGCAAAGTTTCCTCTCAAACGATACGATTCTGCGCCTCATCTCCGAGCTCGGTCTGGACTCAGAAATGCTGCGGGCAAATCCGCGCGCGCCACGCTTTATCTATTTCAACAGCCGGCTGCAGCCTGCGCCCATGTCACCGCCCGCTTTGCTCAAGACGCCGCTGCTCAGCGGGCGCACCAAGCGCCGCATCCTCATCGAACCGTTGCGCAAGTCTCGCCCGCCTGAAGCTGACGAGAGTGTCGCGGCCTTCGCGCGCCGCAAATTTGGCGAGGATCTGCTCGACAATCTGCTTGGCCCTTTCGTTTCCGGGGTGTACGCAGGCGATCCGGAGCGGCTCAGCTTGCGCAGCGCGTTTCCTTCCGCCCACCGGTGGGAGCTCGAACACGGCAGCGTGATCCGCGGCGCAATGAAGGCCCGCCCGGAGAAAGGTTGGCCGCGCCCCGTGCTCACCTCCTTTAGGGGCGGCTTGCAAACGCTAATGCGCAGCCTTGCCTCATCTCTGGCAGGACGGATCGAAACCGGCGTGGAAGTGTGCGGCCTGCGGCCCATCACGGATTCCGAGTTTGAGGTTCACATCCGGGGCCGCGAAGGTAGTCTGGAACGGTCGAAAGGTGCGGCGGTGGTGTTAGCCACGCCGGCCTACGTTTCGTCTCGCCTGCTTGGTGAAATTTCTCCATCCGCTGCGGAGGCGCTGCGAAGGATTGAATACGCCCCCGTCGCCGTCGTGAATCTCGGCTACCGCCGCGAGCAAGTGGCCCATCCGCTCGAGGGCTTCGGCTTTCTGGCCCCGCGCACGCAAGGGCTGCGCATCCTTGGCACGATTTGGGGCTCGTCGTTGTTCACTGGTCGCGCTCCGCAGGGGATGGTCAGCCTCACTAGCTTTCTCGGCGGCGCCACCGATCCTGCGCTGTTCGATCTAAGCGACGACGCCATCGCGCAACTGGCCGCCGCCGAGAATGCGCGCGTGCTCGGCATCACCGGCGTGCCCGTAGTTCATCGGCTGCAGCGCTTCACGCATGCCATCCCTCAATACAACCTCGGCCACGACGGAATCCTGGCACGCATACGCGCCGCTCTCGCATCCCATCCCGGGCTGTTCCTTACCGGCAATTACTTCCAGGGGCCTTCGATCGCCACCTGCGTCGAAACCGCGTTTGCCACTGCCGACCAAATCTGCAAGACTCTGACGTAAGGCCCACCGTCCATGGCGAGGAAACGTCGCAAGAAAAAACTGGATCCGGCAAAAGAAGCGCGCCGCCTCGCGCGCCAGCAAGCCGGCCAGCCGCCCGCAGAGCGCATCATCCCCGACAAGCGCCGCAAACCGCCCAAGCACAAGAAAAAACTGATACTCGAGGACTGGGATTAGGGCTTGTCTCAGGGTCCAAGCTCTGCGAGAATGCTGCCATGTCATCAAGCAGCTACAAGTCGGGAATTGCCGGAGGGTTGGCTGAGCGGCAAGGCACCAGCTTGCTAAGCTGTGGTCACGCTTAACCGCGTGCGGAAGTTCGATTCTTCCACCCTCCGCCAAGCGGATGGGTGGACGAGTTGGGAAAGTCACCAGTCCCGAAAACTGGCGTGTCCGTCGCAAGGCGGCACCGGGGGTTCGATTCCCTCCCCATCCGCCAATTCTCTCCTGTGAAATTTTGTCGCTAGGACTTAACCGCCGCTGCGTAAGCACCCCGAGCCTCGGGGCTAATTCTTGGAGCCTCAACCGGGCTGGTAGTCGGGGACTCTTTCGCCGGCGTGAAACACGGGGTCGGGCGGGCGGCCCAGGTGCTTGCCTAGCTCTGCAGAGACACTCTCCAAATCGCGCTTCGCAAAGCCGTGACCGCTCACCTTGACTTTGCCTTCCGGCGAAAGCATCACGAGCGTCGGCACATTGGTGAGGCCGTACTGATTGGATACCGGATAGCCGTCGACATCGATCAGCGCCGGAAAGGTCAGGCCATACTCCTCGCAGAATTCCTTGGTGTCGCGGGCATCGTCCTGTGAGATTCCCCAAATCGTGACGCGGTCGTTGCCGTAAGCGCGGTGAATCCGCTCGATAAACGGAAACGTGAACTGGCACACCGGGCAGCTAATCTTGAAAAACGCCAGCAGCACCGGCCCCTTTTTCAGGGCCTCGGCCAGCGCGTGTTCTCTGCCCTGAATATCCGCCAGCGAGAACTGCGGCCCGCTCTGCCCTGTGCTCACCGACGTCACGATGGCCTCCTTAGCTTGCGCCCCAAAAAGCGGCGTCGAGCCGCCGCACTCAAAGCTGCGCTCCGCGCAGCGTAAAAACCCTGCCAAGGCACTCGGCTCGCGTTAATGGATGTTGCGCGTCTTGCGTTGCATGTAGTCCATCAGCAGATACTGGCCCAGCGTATAGGGGGTGGTGAAATACGCTTTGCCGCGGCACATCTGCGTCACCTTTTGCACGAAGTTCACCAGGCTGTAATCGCTGGCGAGCATGAAGGTGTTGATGAGGATGCCAGCGCGCTTGCACTTGGCCACTTCCTGTAGCGTTTCGCTGACCACCAGCGGGTCGAGGCCAAATGCATTTTTGTAGATGCGCCCGTCGGGCAGCGTAAGCGCGGAGGGCTTGCCGTCGGTGATCATCACGATCTGCCGCATGTCTTTCTTCTGCCGCAGCAGAAGGC
>JBOGNS010000385.1:0-4268 GCA_050747305.1 Candidatus Acidiferrales bacterium
CTGGAAGATGGATGACCCGGTGGCGCTGGTGACGTTTGCGCTGGGGCCTTTCGAGCGGCACGAGGAAGTGGTGAAAGAGAGAGATTTGGCGGTGCCCGTCGAGTTCCATTCGCTTTCCGGTAACGCCATGCCCATCAAAGAGGACTTCATAGTGGCGGAGATGATGAACTCGGTAAATTATTTCAGCGCGATCTTCGGCAAGTATCCCTATCCGCGGTTGAGCGCCGTGTTTCATCCCTTCGGCTTTGGGCAGGGATTTGCCACGCTGCTGCTGATTCCAAACACCGACCGCTCGAGCAAGTATACCTACTCGTTTCTGGCGCATGAGACGGCGCATCAGTGGTGGGGGAACATCGTGGCGTGGCGCTCCTATCGCGACCAGTGGCTGAGCGAGGGCTTTGCGGAGTATTCCGGCGTGCTCTATACGGGACTGCGGGATAAGCCGAAGGCTGCGCGCGAACTGCTGGAGGACATGCGTCGCTCTTTGAAAGACCCGCCGGTCACGGAAACGGGCATCGGCAAAGGCAAGCTGGCGGAAGTGGGCCCCATCATCCTCGGACACCGGTTGAGCACGCGCGAGACGCAGGGCGCGTATCAAACGCTGATCTACAACAAAGGCGGATTGGTGCTGCGCATGCTGCATTTCCTATTCACCGATCCGGCCAGCGGCAATGGCGATGCCTTCTTCAAGATGATGGCCGACTTTGTGAAGCGCAATCAGGGCGGCTCGGCCACTACGGAAGGCTTTATCCAAGTGGCCAACGAGCATTTTGCGCGCACACCCATCGCGCAGAAATATAAACTGCAGGACCTGAACTGGTTTTTCCGGCAGTGGGTGTATCAGGCGCATTTGCCGAGTTACCGGCTGGAGTATTCGGTGCAAGGGCAGCCGGACGGCTCGGTGATGGTGCAGGGAACCGTGCTGCAGGAAAATACGCCCGCAGATTGGTTCATGCCGTTACCGCTGGTGTTCGAGTTCGATAAGAACCAGCGTGCTTCCGGCACGATCCATGCGTATGGGCCGAAGACGCCGTTCCAGATCAAGCTACCGATGAAACCGAAGAAAGTGGAGCTGGATCCCGCGCTGTGGATCATTTCCGAGAAGACCAGCACGTCGGGCAAATAGCCAGGGTGAAAGAGTGAAAAAGTTCAAGAGTTAAAGAGGCTGAGCAGTTTTCCCAGAATCTTCAGCCCTTTAACTTTTTCACCCTTTCACGTTTTACTTTCAAGCCCGCTTCACACTGCAACTCGCCCAAGTTTCAAGTTGACCGCGCGACGGCCATCGACTTTTTCTCGATGGAAGTGAGGAGGCGGCTGAGCTCGGCCCAGTCCAGTGGCTTGCTCATGAAGTGATCGAAGGGGCCGCGATCGGCGCGGGCAGGCAGCGGGTCTGCGCTGAAGGCGGTGACGGCGATGAGCAACGGAGGGTGGGCTGGCGGCTTCTCGTCTGGGGCGCGCTGGCAGGCGGCGCGCAGGCGCTGAGCGACTTCGAAGCCGGTCATGTCCGGCAAGTGCAGGTCGCAGAGCACGGCGTGGGGCTGGAGAGAACGGGCTTTCTCGATGCCGTCGGCGCCATTGAAAGCCACTTCCACCTCGAGCCCGCGGTTGCGCAGCAGTTCCGCGGTGAGCAGGGCGATTTCCTGATTGTCTTCGACCAAGAGGATGCGATGGGATGGGAGGGGCGGCGAGACGGCGGCATTGCGGGCGGCCAACTTTTCCTGGAGCAGGCCGAGCAGATCAGCGTGTGCGATGGGCTTGACCAGTTGGGCGTCGAAAAAGTTGCGGCGGCCTTGCGGGAGGTTCTTTGGCGAGAAGCCGGAAACTGCAACCACCGTGGTGCCTTTCATCTGCTCAGAAACTTCAGGGCTGCGGAGCCGTTCGGCGACGGTGTAGCCATCGAGGCCGGGCAATCCGAGGTCGAGCAGGATGATGTCCGGCGGCTCACGGAGCGCGGCGGCCAATGCGGCTTCGCCGTTGTCGGCCCGGGTGACGACGTGGCCGGCCGAACGCAGCAGGATGGCGATGCCTTCGGCGTAATCCAGATTGTCATCCACCACGAGGACGCGCAGCGCGTCTTTCGAAGGCAGGGTGGCGGCGGCTTCCGGCATGGGCTGCGACGGGCGCACGTCTTCCTGGGCCAGCAAGGGCAGACGCACCGTGAATTCGCTGCCGTGGCCGGGGCCGTCGCTGGAGGCGGTTACGCTGCCGCCGTGCAGCTCGGTGAGGCGCTTGACGAGCGCGAGTCCCACGCCGAGGCCGCCGGAGTCAGTGCCATCCAGCGCAGTGTTGAATTGGACGAAAGGCTCGAAGATGCGTTGCAAGGCGTCGGGAGGGATGCCCAAGCCTTGGTCGCGGCAGCGAATCGCCACCTGGCGGTCCTCGAGTTGCGCCGAGAGTTGGATACTGCCGCTGCCGGGCATGTATTTGACGGCGTTGGTGAGCAGGTTGACGAGGATTTGCTCGAAGCGGGCAGGGTCGGCGCTGAGGAATGCGGTTTCCTGGGGCAGGGAGACGGTGAGCCGATGGCGGTGTTTCTGCACCAGGGGCTGCACGGCATCTACGGTAGCTTCGATGTGCTTTTTCAGTTCGATTTGCTGGCGGCGAAGCTGGATTTTGCCGCGGGAGATGCGGGTGATGTCGAGCAGGTCATCGACCAGCCGCTGTAACTGCTGGATTTGGCGGGACATCATTTGCTCGATCCAGGCGCGGCGCTCTTCGGTGTTCTTTTCGCGCAGCAGGGTGGCGCCGGTGCTGATGGCGGCCAGGGGGTTGCGCAGCTCGTGGCCGAGCATTGCGAGAAATTCATCTTTGCGCTGGTCGGCGAGTTTCAAATCCTCCTCGGAGCGCTTAATGTCGGTGATGTCGGCCGAGCAGCCGACGTAGCCGAGGAAGGCGCCGCCGGGCGTGAAGCGCGGCGCGCCACTCGAGCGCATCCAGCGGTATTCGCCGTCGGCGCGCCGGAAGCGCAGTTGGGCATCGAAAAGCTCGCGGCGCTGGAAGGCGAGGAGATAGGCGGCGAGGTAGCCCTCCACGTCGTCGGGGTGGATGAAGCGGGACCATTCCATATCCAGCACTTCGTTGAAGGTGCAGCCCAGGAACTTCAGGTACTCGCGGTTGACGAACTCGCAGCCGTCCAGGCCGTTGACCCAGATGAGCACGGGGGCGTTATCGGCCAGGTAGCGAAAGCGTTCTTCGCTTTCGCGCAGGGACTGTGCGGCGTATTCGCGCTCCTCAGCGGCGTTGTGCCGTTCGATTAGGACCGCGGCGGTTTGCGTAAGCAGAGTTATGGACTGGAGGTCGCGCAAGTCCGGCTGGCGGGGGTGGTCGTGATATACGGCGAAGGTGCCCAGCACTTTGCCGCCGCGGGACAGGATGGGGAAAGACCAGCAAGCGCAAATGGCGTGGCGCTGCGCGAGGTCCAGATAGGGCGCCCAAAGCGGGTCCTGGGCAACGTCGCGCACGATGACGGGCCGCCCGGCATACGCGGCCAAGCCGCAGGCGGGGAACTCCGGTCCGATGTTGAAGCCGTCGACGGCGCTGGTGTAGGCGCCGGGCATGCCGGCGGCAGCAGCAAAGCGGAGGTGCGCGCCGTCGGTATCCACAATGAAGATGGCCGATCTGGCGACGCCTTCCGACTGCGCCTCAGCGGTGCGGACGAGAACTTCGAGGACGTCGTTGATGGGCGCGTCGCTAATGGCCAGTTCGAGGGCTTCCTTTTGTCCGGCCAGCATCGCATCGGCCTGCTTGCGGTGACCGATTTCGCGGGCGACTTTGGAAGCGCCGATAACGCGGCCGGCGGCATCGCGCATGGGGGAAATGGTAAGCGAGAGGTGGATGCGGCGGCCGTCGCGGGCCACGCGGACGGTCTCGTAATGCTCGATGGGCTCTCCGTTACGGAGGCATTCGAGGATGCTTTGTTCCTCCTCATGGAGTTCGGGCGGAATGATGATAGTGATGTGCTTGCCAATGGCTTGGGCGGCGGTGTAGCCGAAAATTCGCTCGGCCGCGGGGTTCCAGGAGGTGATGATGCCGTCGAGATTCTTGCTGATGATGGCGTCGTCGGATGATTGCACGATGGCGGCGAGCCGGGCCTGGGCTTCGGCGGCGAGGTTGCGCTCAATCAGGTCGGCTGCCTGGCGTGCCAGGATGTCCAACAGGCGCAGGTCGCGCTCCGAAGGCTGGTGAGGGCGGCGCCAGTGCGTGGAGATCATGCCGACCAGCTTGCCGCTGCGCGACGATAACGGGGTGGTCTGAGCGGCATGAACGCC
>JBOGNS010000386.1:0-6034 GCA_050747305.1 Candidatus Acidiferrales bacterium
TCCTCCAAGGTGAGGATCATCTGGCCTTCTTTGATCAGGGTCTCGACGCGCGGCGTGTTTTCGAGCAGCGGCCGGTCGATGCGCAGCGGCGTGTACGGCTTAAAGATATTGGGGAATGTCGATTGGCCGGATTGGAGATCAACGCCCGGCTGAAACAGCACGGTTTTGGCCGGCGGCTGCTGCTGCGGTGCGGTCTGCGGATTTGTTTCGGGCGGCGGCTGTTGCTGCTGTGCCTGCTGCGCCCACAGCGGGCAATTGCCGGCCAACGCAATCGTCAACACGGCTACCACTAGAATCCTTCCCAGCTTCTGAATCATTCTGTTGTCCCTTTCATGCTTGTGGAATCACAAAAGTATGGCGGAGCCGCCAGTCCCAAATTGTTACAACGTTCCCCAAGAGCGTTTTGTTTCAAGAAGTTTTGAGCAACACGGAGACCACTTCTAACCTGTGCATTTGGCAGGTCGGAGGGCGGCCTCATGGAGGCCGGAGCGACCGCTTTCGGACGAGCCATCCCGATTTCGGACAGGGATGGCTGGGGCGAAAGGCAAAAGGCAAAAGTAAAAAGGCAAAAAGGAAGATTGCCAACGAGACGCAAGCCGCGCGGGGGAACCGCTGACGACCGGCCACCCAGCGCTGCGATTCTGCTCGCGACAGGCCGATTCTTGACATTGCAGCGTTGCGCGTCTAGGCTGTGCGCGTCGCCGTGCGCGGCCCGCGAGCTTGGCGGGAGTTTGCGCGGATGGCGCATCAACCCATGGACGATATCGTTCGTGTTCTGAATGACGTAGGCGCCATCCGCCACGGGCACTTCGAGCTGTCTTCTGGGCGGCACAGCGCGACTTACGTTCAATGCGCCCTGGTGCTCCAGCACCCCAAGCACGCCGAGCAATTGGGCCGCCTGATTGCCGCCGAGTTTCAGGGGCAGCGCATCGAGTGCGTAGCCTCTCCGGCCATCGGCGGAATTGTAATCGGTCATGAAGTGGCGCGCGCGCTGGGCGTGCGGGCGGTGTTTGTCGAGCGCGACGCCTCAGGCCACATGGGCTTGCGTCGCGGGTTCGAAATCAAGCCGGGGGAAACCGTGCTGGTGGTAGAAGATGTGTGGACCACCGGCGGCTCCACCTACGAAACCATTCGCGTGATCGAACAGCACGGCGGGCGCGTGGTGGCCGCCGGCGCCATCATCGACCGCAGCGGCGGCAAGCTCGACCTGCCGGTGCAAACCGAGTCACTGGTGACGATGGATGTGCCCAGTTACCCCGCCGAGTTGTGCCCGCAGTGCCGCGCCGGCAGCATGCCGGAGAAGCCCGGCAGCCGCTTCGTGCAGCGCACCGCGTAAGACACGAACGCAGATGAACGCAGATCGAGCCGACAGCTCACAGCCGACAGTCGACAGCTTGCGGCAAGCCTTCGATGCTCCCTCTTGGTGTGAGCGGCGGACTGTAAGCTGTCGGCGGTGAGTCGCCGTTCTCTCCGCGCGATGCTTGCGTCCCTGGCGGCGGAAACCAGCCACCCGATTCTCGTGTGAATCCTCCCAGCCATCTGCGTTCATCTGCGTTCATCTGCGGTTGCGTTTTGGTCCGTGCGATAATTCGCGCGAATGCGCAATATCAAGCTCACTCTCGCCTACGACGGCACCGATTTCTGCGGCTGGCAAGTACAGCCGGGCAAGCCGACGATTCAGGGCGCGCTGAACGCCGTTCTGCGCAAAATTACGCAGGAAGAAATCACCGTGCATGGCGCAGGGCGCACCGATGCCGGCGTGCATGCCGAGGGGCAGGTGGCGCACTTTCGCACCGAATCGGCGCTTGCGCCATTGCAATTCGAGCGCGCGCTGAATGCGCTGCTGCCTCCCACGGTGCGCGTGAGTGGTGCGCAGGAAGTCGATGGGCGCTTCCATGCGCGCCATCACGCCATTGCGAAGACGTACGTTTATCGCATCTATCGCGGCGCGGTGACGCCGCCATTTTTGTGGCGCTACGTGCTGCATTATCCGTATCCGCTGGACGAAGACGCCATGCGCATCGCGGCGCCGCTATTCGAAGGCGAGCACGACTTCACGTCCTTTGCCGCGCTCAGTGGCGCTGAGGAAGACGAGAGCGGGCGTGACAGGAAATTCTCGCCCGTGAGAACGATTCTGCAATCCGAGTTGCGTGTCGCGCCCTCCGGCGGAAGCGTCAACGGCGCCGTCGGACCACGCGCGCTTCCCAATCATGAGTCCGGCTACGAATTGGTTTATCTGGTGCGGGGACGATCCTTCCTTCGTTACATGGTGCGCAAGATGGTGGGCACGCTGCTGGAGATCGGCCGCGGTCGCATGTCGCCGCAGGATATCGAGAGGCTCTGCGAGTTGCGCGACCGAACGCGCTGCGGTCCCACCGTGCCGCCGCAGGGCCTGTGGCTGCATCGCGTGGAATACGAAGGCTAGATCGCAGTCGACAGCTCACAGTCGACAGTTCACAGCCGACAGCCCACAGTCATTCCGAAGCGGGGGATATGCATCTCGCCAATTCCCGAGGGGAATGCAGGTTCCTCGCTGCGCTCGGCTGTAAGCTGTAGACTGTGAACTGTCGACTGTAAACAAATGGCCTCCCCTGCCATCGCGAAGCAACAGCTCGAATCGGTTGATGCTGCCACCGGAGAGGTGGTGGCGCGCTTTGACGCGACGCCGCTCGCGTCATTGCCGGAGTTCGTTGCACGGGCAGGGGCGGCGCAGACGCAGTGGGCGGAGCGTTCGTTGCGTGAGCGGGCGCGCGCCATCGGCGGGCTGCGTGACGCAATTTATCAGCGGCGCAGCGAGATTGCAGCGGCCGTCACGCGCGAAGTGGGCAAGCCGCGCATCGAGGCGCTGTTTGCCGATGTTACGGTGGCGCTCGACACCGCTGCTTACTACTCGAGGCCGGGCCGCGTCGCGCGCCTGTTGCGCCCGCAGCGTGTGCCGCACCACAACCTGGCCGTCAAAGCCAAGCGCGGCGAGATGCGCTTCGAGCCGTACGGCATCGTCGCGATCATCTCGCCCTGGAATTATCCCGTCGCGATTCCGTTCGGGCAGATTGTTCCCGCGTTGATTGCCGGCAACGCGGTCATTCTTAAGCCATCGGAGTTCACGCCATACTGCGGCGCGCCGATCGCCGAAATTTGCCGCGTCGCCGGCCTGCCCGACGGACTGGCGCAGGTGATTCAGGGCGGCGGGGATGTGGGCGCCGCACTGGTGGAGAGCGAGGGAATCGCCAAAGTGATTTTTACGGGAAGCGTAGCCACGGGAAGGCGCGTCGCGGAAAGTTGCGCGCGCCGGCTTGTGCCAAGTGTTCTTGAGCTGGGCGGCAAGGATGCGATGCTGGTGCTCGCGGACGCTGATTTGGAAGTGGCTTCCAGCGCGGCGGTGTGGGGCGGCTTCACCAATTGCGGGCAAGCGTGCCTGTCGGTGGAGCGCATCTACGTGGAGCAGCCGGTTGCCGAGCGCTTCACGGAGCTGTGCGTTGCAAAAGCTCGAAAGCTGAAGCTCGGGCCCGGCGGCGACCCCGGCACTGACATCGGCCCGATGATTCGCGCGCAGCAGATAGAGCGGGTCGAGCGCCAGTTGCGCGACGCGGTCGAGCGCGGTGCGCGAATCCTTACGGGAGGCCGGCGCTCGCCACTCGGAGGCAATTTCTTCGAGCCGACCGTGGTGGCCGGCGTGGAGCACTCGATGGAACTCATGCGCGAAGAAACCTTCGGGCCGGTGATCGCCCTTTGCCCCGTGGCAGATGCCGGCGAAGCGGTGCGCTTGGCCAACGATGCGCAATTCGGCCTCGGCGCAAGCGTCTGGACCGGCGACGCGCAACGCGGCCGGCAAATTGCCTCGCAACTGAACGCGGGCGCGGTGATGGTGAATGATGTAATCTCCGCCTTCGGTATCTGCGAAGCGCCGCATGGGGGCCGTGGCGCAAGCGGCTGGGGCCGCACGCATTCTCGACTTGGTTTGCTGGAAATGGTTCAAGTAAAATACGTGGACGTGGAAGGGCTGCCGCGCCTACCCAAGTTGTGGTGGTACGGTTACGGCGCGGGGCTCGCCGCGGATGCTGAGCGCTTTCTGGAGTTTCTGTTCGCGCCGCGCTGGTGGGAGCGCTTGCGTCGCATGCCCCACGCGTTGCGCGCGCTCCGTCGCGGCAACCGCGTGTAGCGGCGACCTTTAGGTCGCCACTTTCGCCGCGAGGTCGGTGAACTCGACAGCGGAGCGGGAATCTGGTGAGGCGACATGGCTGACACTGCAACCCCAATAGCAACCGTAGCGCCCGAAGCGCCGGAACAAAAGATCAAGACGCGCAAGCCGCGCCAGCGCGCCTGCGACGAGAAAAACGAGAAGGGCGTAGTCTGCTGCGGGCACCTGAAGCGCTGGTACGACTACCCACCGGAGGTTGCCGCGAAAGTGGGGAAAGGCGTCGAAATCTATCGCTGCGAGAATTGCAAAACGCTCTACCGCCCGAATCCGGCGGAAGTGCCGCGCAGCTACACGCAGCGCTACTAGCTGACAGCCGACAGCTAACAGCCGACAGCTTACCGCGCGCTGGCGGGGCCACTGTAAGCTGTCGACTGTGAGCTGTTAGCTGCTTTTTCCGATGACCTACCATGAAATGATCTACGACTGGAACGTGGCTGACGGGCCGGAGATTCCGCCGGGCCGCCGCGTCACGCTGGATGATGAGACGCTGCGCGACGGCCTTCAGAATCCCTCCGTGCACGACCCCACCATCAGCGAAAAAATCGAAATCCTGCATCTGATGGAAGCGCTGGGCATCGAGATGGTGAACATCGGGTTGCCCGGCGCCGGCCCGCGCGCCTACGCCGACACGGAAGCGCTGGCCAAAGAAATCGTCCGCGCCAAGCTGAAGATTCGCCCCAATGCCGCCGCGCGCACGCACGAAAACGATATCCGGCCCATCGCGGAAATTTCGCAGCGCGCCGGAATCGCCATCGAAGCAGCCACCTTCATCGGCTCCAGTCCCATTCGCCGGCTGGCGGAGGATTGGGACGTGGGTTTTCTTGAGCGCACGACAGAAAAGGCCGTCACCTTTGCCGTCCAACAAGGGCTGCGCTCGATGTACGTGACCGAAGACACGATTCGCACCGACCCCGCGACGGTGAAGAAGCTCTATAACACCGCGGTGCGCTGCGGCGCGCGCTCCATCGTTCTGTGCGATACGGTGGGCCATGCGTCGCCGCGCGGAGCGTACAACCTGGTGCGCTTCGCCATCGAGGAAATCGTCAAGCCATCGGGCGAAAAAATTCGCGTGGACTGGCACGGGCATTGCGACCGCGGGCTGGCGATTGCCAATTCGCTCTCCGCAGTCGCGGCAGGCGCGGATCAAATTCACGGCGCGGCCATCGCGCTCGGCGAGCGGGTGGGCAACACGCCGATGGATTTGCTTCTCGTAAATCTGAAGCTAATGGGGCTAATTGACCGCGACCTCTCGCGCCTGAAAGAGTATTGCGAGAAGGTAGCGAAGGCCACACGCACCACGATCCCGCCGAACTATCCGGTGATTGGTCGCGACGCGTTTCGCACCGCCACCGGCGTCCACGCTGCGGCCATCATCAAAGCCTATAAAAAAGATGACGTGCTGCTTGCCAATAGCGTTTATAGTGGCGTGCCGTCGCATTACTTCGGCCTGGAGCAGGTGATCGAGATTGGGCCGTTGAGCGGGCGCTCCAACGTAGTGTACTGGCTGGAGAAGCGTGGTATCCGGGCGACCGACGAGTTGGTCGATCGCATCTTTGCCGCCGCGAAGCAGGCATCGCAGGTGCTGACAGAGGCGGAATTGCGCGGGTTGTGCGAAGATTCTCCCGCAGCGGCCGGCAAGCGAAGCGCATCGTGAACTCGCGAAAGCACTCGCGCGCCGAGCTGTAGCGGCGAGCTTTAGGTCGCCATGCGAATCGCGCGTCGGAGGGGAGTGGCGACCTAAAGGTCGCCGCTACAGCGCGCAAAAAAGTACGGTGAGAATCCTCCTGTCACTTATCGCCGGTGGGAGCGTTATTCTAATGGGGATGTCGGTGTCTT
>JBOGNS010000387.1:0-3591 GCA_050747305.1 Candidatus Acidiferrales bacterium
TTGACCATGGGCTCGATGGCCAGCACCATGCCTTGCTGCAAGCGCGGCCCGCGACCCGGCGGCCCGTAATGCGGCAGTTGCGGCTCCTCGTGCATCCTGGTGCCGATGCCGTGCCCGACAAACTCGCGCACCACGGAAAAGCCGTTCGGCTCCACCCAACTTTGCACCGCGTGCGAGATGTCGCTCAGCCGGTTGCCCGGGCGCATCTGCGCGATGGCGCGGTCCAGCGACTCTCGCGTCACGCGCAACAGCTTCTCCAGCTCCGGCGCCACCTTGCCCACCGGGATGGTCACCGCCGAATCGGCGAAATAGCCATCCAGTTCCACGCCGAAGTCCACCGAGAGGATGTCGCCATCCTCCAGCTTGCGACGCTCCGACGGGATGCCGTGCACCACTTCATTGTTCAGCGAGGTGCACAGCACGCAGGGATACCCGCGGTACCCTTTGAACGCCGGCCGCGCCTTGTGCTCCGCGCAGCGGCGCGCCGCAAACTCTTCCAGCTCCATGGTGCTCACGCCTGGCGCGGTCATTTTGCGCACGCCGTTCAGCACGTCCCACACGACTAACCCGGCACGATGCATCTTCTCGAGTTCCGCCGATGACTTGCACACAATACTCATTGCCCCGCGCCCAGGAGTTCCAACACTCGCCGCGAGATGGCTTCCGCCGGTCCCGCGCCTTGCACATCCACCAACATGCCCTTCCCGCGGTAATAGTCGACCAGCGGCTGCGTTTGCCGGTGATACGCGGCCAACCGCGGGCCGATCACTTCCTCGCGATCATCGGCACGCTGCTCGAGGTCGCCGCCGTCGAGATCACACCGGCCCGGCTGTTTCGGCGGGCGCTCATCCACGTGGTAAATCGCGCCGCACTTCTTGCAGATGCGCCGGCCGGTCAAGCGCCGCAGCAACTGCGCATCGTTCACCACCATGTGCAGCACTGCCGCATCGCTAAAGCCGCGCTCGGCCATGATGCGGTCCAGCGCTTCGGCCTGCGCCAGCGTGCGCGGGAAACCGTCGAAGATGAACCCGCGCTCGCAATCCGGCCGGGCAATGCGCTCCTCCACAATACCCAGCACAATCTCGTCCGGCACCAGTTCGCCGCGCTCCATAATCGGCCGGGCCAACTGGCCGAGCTTGGTGCCGTGCGCCACATGCTCGCGCAACATGTCGCCGGTGGAAAGGTGCGGCACGCCCAGCACCCGCGCCAGTTCTTTGGCTTGCGTGCCCTTGCCGGCTCCCGGCGCGCCCAGAAAAATCACCGCGCGCCGCCGCGTCCCTGCCCGCGTACTGCTGCTAACCACGGCGGCCCCGGATGCGCCCTTTCTTCACAAAGCCTTCGTAATGGCGCATCACCAGTTGCGCTTCAATCTGCTGCACGGTATCCATGGCCACGCCCACCACGATCAGGAGCGACGTGCCGCCGAAATAAAAGTTCACACCCAGCCCGTTGAGGAACCACACCGGCAGATTGTTGTCGAACCAGTAGCCGCCCAGCCACGGCGGAAGTTGATTCAGCCGCACGCCGGCAATCATCCACTCCGGAATCAGGCACACCAGCGCCAGATACACGCCGCCGACAAATGTGAGCCGCGCCAGAATGCGGTTGATGTGCTCACTGGTGTTGCGCCCGGGCCGGATGCCGGGGATAAACCCGCCGTACTTGCGCATGTTATCCGCCAGCTCGGTGGGGTTGAATACGATACCCACGTAGAAGAACGCGAAGAAAATAATCAACGTGACGTAGAGCGCGGTATAGAGCGGCATGCCCCACGCCAACTGGTCGGCCACGTTCTTCATCCACGTGCCTTCGGTGGCGCCGAAAAACAGCGCCAGCGTCCCGGGGAAGGTGAGCAGCGAACTTGCAAAAATCGGCGGAATCACACCGCCGGCGTTCACGCGAATGGGCAGATAGGTCATCTGCCCGCCCATCATCTTGCGCCCGACCACGCGCTTGGCATACTGCACCGGAATGCGCCGCTGCCCGCCTTCGACGAACACGATGAATCCCACCACCGCCACCATCACAGCTAACAGCAGCATCACCGCAACCGCCGCGAAGTTGCCCCAGTCCGGCCCGGTAGCTTTACCCCACAGGTCCAGGATGGCGCTCGGCAATCCCACGACAATGCCTGCGAAAATAATCAGCGACATGCCGTTGCCGATGCCGCGCTCGGTGATCTGTTCGCCGAGCCACATGATGAAGGCGGTGCCGGTGGTCAGCGTAATTACGGTCATCAGGCGGAAGCCCCAGCCGGGCTGGAAGACCATGGTGGTCTGGTCTATGTTCTGCGCTTCCAGGATGCGCGCGATGGTCAGCGACTGGAACGCCGCCAGCACCACGGTGAGATACCGGGTGTACTGGGTAATCTTGCGCCGGCCCAGTTCGCCTTCTTTTTGCAGCCGCTCGAGGTAGGGCACCACCACGGTCATCAACTGCAGGATGATGGACGCGGTGATGTAGGGCATGATGCCCAGCGCGAATACGGTCATATTCGCGAAGTTGCCGCCGCTGAACAGGTTGACCAGCCCCAGCGCGGTATTGCGATTGGCTTCGAAAATACTTTGCAGCAATTCCGTGTTGATGCCCGGCGTGGGGATGAACGCGCCGATGCGATACACCGCCAGCATGCCGAGCGTGAACATCACGCGCCGGCGCAGGTCGGGTATCCGGAAAATGTTTCGCAATGCTTCCAGGAATTTCATTACAGTATTTCTGCCTTGCCTCCCGCGGCGGCGATCTTCTCCTGCGCGGATTTCGAGAACGCGTGCGCGCTGACCGTCAGCTTCACTTTCAGCTCGCCATCGCCCAGCACCTTAATGCGGCTGCGCTCCTGACGCACCAGGCCCCGCGCGCGGAGCGCATCCGGCGTGACGGCGTCGCCGGCGGAAAATGCGTTCAGGGACTCCACGTTTACCACCGCGAAGTCGCTGCCGAACGGATTGCGGAAGCCGCGCTTGGGAATCCGCCGGTGGAGCGGCATCTGCCCGCCTTCAAACCCCGGACGGCGCGAGTAACCCGAGCGCGACTTCTGTCCTTTATTGCCGCGGCCCGCCGTCTTACCCAGTTTCGAGCCGATGCCCCGGCCCACACGCACTTTGCGGCGCCGCGAGCCCCGTGCCGGTTTCAGATTGGATAAATTCAGAGCCATGATTTCCTCGTCAGCCGACCACTTCCACCAGGTGACGCACCTTGTGAATCATGCCGCGCACCGCCGGCGTATCTTCGCGCTCCACCACTTGTTCCATGCGGCGCAGCCCGAGCCCGCGGATGGTGGCGCGCATGTCGCGCGGGCACGCAATCTGGCTGCGCACCCATTTGATCTTCACCGTGCCCGATGGTTTCTTGCTCATTGCGCCGCCTCAGCCTTGGCTTCCACTTTTTGTTTCTCCGCCTTCGCTTCCGGCTTTCCGATCTTCATCCCGAGATCAGCCGGCGTGCGCCCGCGCAACTCCGCCACGCGCGCCGCATCTTTCAGGCCAATCAGCGCGTCAAAGGTGGCTTTCACCACGTTATGCGGGTTCGAGGTGCCAATCGACTTGGTCAGCACATTCTGAATTCCCGCTACCTCCATCACCGCCCGCACCGCAC
>JBOGNS010000388.1:0-5554 GCA_050747305.1 Candidatus Acidiferrales bacterium
GAGGAATTCCATGACGCTGGAGAATTTGAGGGATTTGTTTGAGCACGAATTGGCGGACCTGTACGACGCCGAGCAGCAACTGGTGAAGACGTTGCCGAAAATGGCCAAGGCGGCCGAATCGGAGGAACTGCGCGAGGCCATCGAGCACCATGTGGGGCAGACCGAGGAACACGTCACGCGGCTGGAGCGCGTATTCAGCGTAATCCAATCTCGCCCCAACAGCGCCAAGTGCAAGGGCATGAAGGGCCTGATCGAGGAAGGTTCCGACGTGATGAAGATGAAGATGTCGCCGCATGTGCGCGATGCCGCCATCATCGGCTCCGCGCAGCGTGTGGAACACTACGAAATCGCGGCCTACGGCACGGCTCGCGCTTATGCCGAAAGTCTCGGTCTTGACGAAGCGGCCCGTTTGCTGAAGGAGACGCTGGAGGAAGAAAAAGAAGCCAACATCAAGCTGAACGCGGTGGCGAAATTCGTCAATTCCCGGGCCGAGAGCGAGAGCCGGCCTGCGACCAAACCACGGGTGCGCGGCGCCGGCGCCTAAGGGAGGAAACACAAAATGAGCAATGCCATTCAGTGGGAGGGGGACCTGAAGACCGGCCAGGAGCGTGCTGCGCGCGAACAAAAGTACGTGTTTCTGGACTTCTTCAATCCGCAGTGAATCGGCTGCCAACAAATGGATGCGGTTTCGTATCCAAATCAGGAAGTAATCGACTTCTTCGATAAAAAATTGATCGCGGTGCGCGTGCCGCACAATGCGCAGCCATGGGCTCAGCAATTCAAAGTGAAATGGACGCCGTCGTTGATCCTGCTGGATGCCAAAGGCGAGGAGCACAATCGCACGGTGGGCTTTCTGCCGCCGGAGGAGTTGATTCCCTCGCTGCTGCTGGGCATCGGCAAGACACACTTCGATTCTGACGAATTGGACGAAGCTTTGGCCTCATTCGGCCGGATCGTCGAGAAATATCCCAAGAGTGACGCAGCGGCCGAGGCGGTGTATCTGCAAGGCGTGAGCCGCTACAAGAAAACCACGAAGCCCGATGCGCTGAAGCAGGCGCAACAACAACTGGCGCGTGATTACGCCGGCAGCCAGTGGGCTACGCGAGCTTCGGCGTACCGGCTGCTGTAGGGCGAAAGCGGTCAGCAGAGGTCGTGGAGGTCGGGGAAGTTCTAGAGGTTATGGAGCAAATCGTGAATTGCGTTGCTCCATCGCTCCCATAACCTCCCTGACCGTCCATAACTCGTCGAGTTACCCACGAGGGCTTGAGTGGTACTAATTTAATCGTTCGCTGCTGGAGCTGCGACGTCGATGTGTTGCAAGGTGCCGCGGTCCACGGTCAGCCCGCTGCGCGTGAGGGTCTGGAAGTGCATCAGGTCGTCATCGATCTCGATGAGCATGAAAGAATAATCGGTATCGAAGCCGCGGGCGGTGAGCGGGCTGGTGCGGATGTTGCGGCGGCGCAGCTTCCCGGCGGCGCCGGAAATGAAGTAGTAGATTCCTTTTTGCGGCTTGATGCGCTCATAGAAATGTTCGTGGCCGCTGAAGACCGCATTCACGCCGTATTTCACGAAGAGCGGCTCGAGAACCTCGCGCAACTCTTCATCGGAGCCGTGGCGCGCGCCGGATGAGTAAGGCGGGTGGTGAAGAAAGCAAATCTTCCACTTGCTGTCGGACTGCGCCAGTTCTTTCTCCAGCCACGCGAGCTGCTTTTCGTCCATATACGTGCTATCGAGAGCAAAGAAACGCACGCCGTTCTTCCGGAAGGTGTAATAGCGCTCGCCGCCCATGTTGAAATGCTCGTAGAAGCGCTGGTCGGGCTCGTCGTGGTTGCCCAGCGAGGCGTAGAACTTCACGCCGGCGTCGAGCAGCGGCTTGTAAGGCTCTTCGAACTTGCGGACATAGTCGTGCGGGTCTTCGTCGCCGTAGAGGTTATCGCCCAGCATGAGCACGAATTCGAACGGGAAGGCGGCGTGGGCGGCGGCCATTTGTCGCGCGACCTCGTATTGCTGGCGGCCGCCGGTGCCGGAGTCGCCGATGATGGCGAAGCGCACCGAGCCGTCTTTCTTCGGCAGGGTAATTTCCGGAGGCGGCGCGGGGCTCTGCGGGAGGCGCGGCGGGGCGGCGCAGGAAACGAATAGAAGGAGCGCGGCGAGCAGCAGCGTCAGGCTGCGAGGCCGCAGGGGTTCCGTGGTATGGGACTCGGGCCGCCGAATCATGGCATCACGTTCCGCATATAGTCAACGATGATACTCGCTGTTGCGTCCAGCAGAATCAAGTGGCGGCCGACGAATCGGTATTGCAATTCTTCCGGCAAGGCGGGGAGTTTGCGAAGCAACAGGGGCGGCACGCTGGAAACCGGCGCGCTATCAGGATAGAGCGCATTCACTTTCAGGATGACCGGTTCGGGACTGCCTTCCACCGTGGGATTGCCTTCTTTGGCTTTTTCGCGCGCACCGGCGCCGGCACGCCCGCGCAGGTGATCGCGCACCACGGCGCGGATGTGCGCGGCAATGGGAGGAGAGAAAATGTCGCCCTGCTTCGCACCGCTGCGAGCTTTGGCAATCGCCGCGCCCATACTGGCGCGATGCTTGGCGATTTCCTCGGGCGTCGCTTTGTCCTTTATCCGCGGATCGGCCTCCTGCACTTGCTTGCGTAGGTCCAGGTAGGCGTTGACGCGGCCCTGAAATTCTTCCGTTGCGCCCTGCTTTGCATCCGGCAGTTTCTGGGACGCGGCAGGCGAAGCGAGCAGCAGCATAAACAGTATCTGCGCGATCACAAACACCTCCTGCCATTCTTAATGATGCGGTAGGTTCAATTCGGTTTTGGATTCTCGTCGCTCATCCGCAGATTGAACTTACTGCCTCGGTTGTCGATTGCCACCAGAGCGCCCTCGTAGATACCGAGCTTCTCGGCCAGCCACTCCGGGATCACAACCTTCAGGGTATCTCCCTCGACTTCCGAGATCCCCTTCGAGCATTCGATTAACTCACCGCCACCGGCATCCAAAGGAATACGCAAAACAAGCTTTCCGTCGATCTTTTCGACACGGCCTTGGAGTGAGACGAATTCTGGCATGTTCAGTACCCTCCAAACCTATCAGCACCATCTTTACACAGAGTTAGTATCATGGTTGTTTCGAATTCGATGCTCGGAGCTACTCGCGACGCTGGCCATCAGTCTGGCAGCTTCGGTAAACTCGCCATACAACTGTGCTGTTCGTTTCTATCTGTCACAGGAGAGCTACCCTTGGCATTTCGACGGGGAATTAGTTGCAGGCAGATCCTTCAAACAACGCTTACTTTCGCGTTGCTCGTCGTGTGTGGGTATCCGGCCGGCGCGCAAAGCGGCGTGGCGATTCCCATGCGCGATGGGGTGGTGCTGCGCGCGGAAGTGTGGCGGCCGGCGGGTGAGGGTAAGTTTCCGACGCTGGTGTATCGCACGCCGTATGGCGCGAAGCGCGCGGCGGAGGGCTACTCGATTTTCGACAAAGCGGTGGAACGCGGCTACGCCGTGGTGATTCAGGATGTGCGCGGACGCTATGCCTCCGACGGCGAGTTTCTGCCGTATCAGCAGGAAGGCCGCGACGGTTACGACACCATCGAGTGGGCGGCGCGCCAGCCGTGGTCGGACGGCAACGTCGGCACGTTCGGCCTTTCCTATCCTGGCGCAGTGCAATGGCTGGCGGCGATGGAGCGCCCGCCGCACCTGCGCGCTATGGTTCCCGCGATGACCTTCAGCTCGCCGCGCAATTTTTTCTACTCCGGCGGCGTGTTCGACCTTTCGTGGATCGCGTGGATATGGAACAACATCGCGCCCGACGTGCGCGCGAAGAAAAATCTCCCGGGACCGAAAACCGGGCAGGAGGCGCGCGAAGCATTGCGGAAACTCGGGCCGGAGTTCCAGCGTCGCTTGCCTTTGAACGCGCTTCACGAGCTCAAAGGTGTTGCGCCGTGGTACTTCGAGTGGATGCGGCACGAGCCGTGGGATTCGTGGTGGGACTGGGCGGAGTTGCGCGGGAAGTACGAGCGCGCGGATGGCGTGGCAGTGTTGAATTTTTCTTCGTGGCACGACGAAGCCTACGGCCCGGAAGGCGCGACCACCAATTTCAACGGCCTGCGCGCGGCGCGGCGCGGCGCTCCCGATGCGAAGACGCAGCTCATCCTCGGGCCGTGGTCGCACGGCGTCCCCGGGCCGCAGGATTGCGAAGTGGGCCGCCGCAATTTTTGCCCCGCCGCGAATATGGATTACGACGCGCTGGTGCTCGATTGGATGGACCGCTACGTCCGCGGCATCGTAGCGGCGACCTTCAGGTCGCCACGGATGGCGAGGGCGGCAGGAGCAAGGCGAATCGCCAGCGGACGGTTGGGGCAGAAAATGGCGGGCTAAAGCCCGCCGCTACATCCGCGTGCGGCAGGCCGGTGCGCTACTTTGTGATGGGCGCGAATGAATGGCGCGAAGCGGACCACTGGCCGCTGCCGCAGGCGAAGTCAACGCCGTATTATCTGGCGCCTGGAAAAAAGGCCAGCGACGCTGGTGAGTTGCTGCGCGAGCCTCTGGCGATCAACACGGCGTCGACTTCCTTCGTTTCTGATCCGGCCAAGCCGGTCACCGATCCGAACCCGTTCTACTCCGGCGCCAACGACTACAGCGAGCTGGCGGAGCGCGACGATGTGCTGGTGTTCGATTCGCCGCCGCTCGAGCAGGACACGGAAGTCACCGGCCCCATCACCGCCGAGATTTATCTCGAGACGGACGCGCCGGACACCGACCTGTGGGTGCGCGTGCTCGACGTGGCGCCGGATGGCACAGCGTTCAACCTGATGTCGCCCGGTCTCGATGTGCTGCGCGCCAGCTATCGCAATGCCGCAACCAATGGCGGCAAGCGGGAACTGCTCACGCCCGGCCAAATCTACAAGCTGGTGCTGCCGAATCTGATGACCAGCAACCTCTTCCAACGCGGGCACCGCATCCGCGTACAAATCTCCGCCACGTTCTTCCCCGGCTTCTCGCGCAACCTGCACACCGGCAAACTCGAAACCGTTTCCGCGGAATTTCGCAAGGCCACCATCCGCATCCACCACGATCAGGAGCATCCCTCGCGCCTACTCCTGCCCGTCATCCCTCCCACGTAACCGGCCTGGGCTAAAGCCGTCGCGAGTGCAACGCCGGCAGATTTTAGTGGTCTTCCCGCGTTGAGGCGTTCTGCCGCGGAAGATGGAGCTTCGGATCAAGAGCCCGCAGCGGTTGCGGTTTGCGTGGGCTTGTGGCGGCCGGGTACCGCGCGGGTGGAAATCGCCAGGCGATTCCACAGGTTGATCATACCGATAGCGAGGGTGAGGTCCACGATTTCCTTCTCGCTGAAGTGCTTTTTCGTTTCCTCGTACACCTCGTCCGGCACGTGGGTCTGCGAAACCAGCGTGACCGCTTCGGTCCAGGCCATCGCAGCGCGCTCGCGCTCGGTGAAAAACGGCGTTTCTCCCCACGCGTCGAGCGTGTACAAGCGCTGTTCCGTTTCTCCTGCGGCGCGAGCATCCAGCGAGTGCATGTCCAGAC
>JBOGNS010000389.1:0-3806 GCA_050747305.1 Candidatus Acidiferrales bacterium
TGAGTTGCACCGACCGCAGGTCCGCGCCGCGCTCCAGCAAGTGCGTGGCGAAGCTGTGGCGCAGCTTGTGCGGCGAAAGGCGCCGCCGCAGGCCCGCCTGCCGGCCATAGCGCGATACGATCATCCAGAACGCCACGCGCGACATCCGGCTGCCCAGCCGGCTCAGAAACAAAAACGGCGATGGCCCGCGTCGCAACAGTTTCGGCCGCGCATCGCGCAGGTAATTCCGCACCGTCAGCAGCGCCTGTTTGCCGACCGGCACCAGCCGCTCCTTGTTTCCCTTGCCCACGCACCGCACGCAACCCATCTCCATCTGCAAATCGGCAACGCGCAGCGCTGCAAGTTCGGACACTCGCAACCCTGTGCTGTAGAGCAAATCGAGCATGGCCTTATCCCGCAAGCCCAGTGGCGTGGCGACCTCCGGCTGCGCCAGCAGGCGATCCACTTCGTCCACCGAAAGGTGTGAGGGCAGTCGCTTCCATCCTTTCGGCGATTCGAGATTCTCCGTCGGCGCCTCGCGAATCCAACCCTCGGCGACTGCAAACCGGAAAAACCCGCGCAGGCTCACCGTGTGCCGCGCCACCGATCGGCTGTCGAGCTTCTGCCGGTACAGGCTGCCCAGAAAATCCACTACGTCATCGCCGGAAACGGCCGCCGGTGAGGCGCGCCGGCGCGCCTGGGCGAAGGCCACGAATTTCTTGAGGTCGCGCCCGTACGCGGCCAGCGTGTTCGCCGACAAACCTTTTTCCACCCGCAGATAATTCAGAAATGCGGTCACGGCTTGTTCCATCTGCGGCATTTCAGCGCCCTATTCCCTTGCCAGGCGCCACTTCCTTGCGCGTCGCGATCCCATAGACTTCTTCCACTTCCGCGCAACGCAGCGCCCAGGCCAGCCCAACATAAGACACCGTCGCAGCCACGATCATCAGCGCAAACACCGCGATGCGCTCCCAAACTCCAACATACTGTTCGAAGCCCGAATAGTGCAGCATCACCCAGCACAGCCCGCCCATCAATGCCGAGCACACCGAAACCTTGGCCAGCGACACCAGAATGTGCAGCGTCCCCAGCCGCCCGAAGCGCAGTCGGAAGATGACGAACAGCGCGAAAAAATTGAAGTACGCGGATAGCGACGTGGCCAGCGCCGGCCCTCCGTTGTAAAAGGTCTGAAAGAAGGTCTTGATGAACAGCAGGTTGAACAGGATATTGAGCGCGAGCGCGTAAATCGCCACCCGCACCGGCGTGCGCGTGTCTTGAGACGAGTAGAACGCCGGCACGATCAGCTTCACGGCCGCAAACGCCGGCAGCCCCATCGCGTAGTACAGCAGCGCGCGAGCCGTGAGTTCGGTGGAGGTCGAGCTGAACTCCCCGTGCTGGAACAGCACGCTGATAATCGGCTCGCGCAGCACGATCAGGCCCACCATAGCCGGGATGGTGATGAACGACACGATGCGCAGCGCAAAGGCGAATGTCCGCTTCATTGCTTCGAAATCGTGCGCCGCCGCCTGGTGCGCCATCATCGGCAGGATCGCCGTGGCCACGGCAATCGCGTAGCCGCCCAGCACCAGCTCCATCACCCGGTCCGCCACGTACAGCGAGGAAAGGCTGCCCTCCGGCATCTTCGCGGAGGTGGCAAAAATCGTGTCCACGAAAATGTTGATCTGATAGACGGCGCCGCCCAAAAACACCGGCACCATCAGCCGTCCCACCGAGCGCACACCCGGGTCGCGGAACGAGATTCCCAACCGAAAGCGCATTCCCTGCTTCACCAGCAGCGGCAGTTGCACCAGGAACTGCAACGCACCGCCCACCACCACTCCCACCGCGAGCGCGACCGCCGGATCGCGAAAGTGCTGCCACACCGCGCCGATCGAAAAAACGATGATGGAAATGTTCAGCAGGATGGGCGTGGCGGCAGGCAGGCCGAAAATGTGAAATGAATTCAGAATGGCCATGGCCATCGCGGCCAAGCCGATAAAAAAGATGTAGGGGAAGATGATGCGGTTCAGCTCGATGGCGCGGTCCCAGTGCTGTGCCTTGGCCGGATCCAGCGCGGTAAAAAGATTCACCACCGTCGGCGAGAAGATCATCCCCAGCACGGCGATGGCGGCCAGCAGGACGGCCATGGTCCAGAACAGGCGGTTGGCAAACTCCCACACTTCTTCGCGCGGCTTCTCCGCCAGGTAGCCCGTGAAGACCGGAATAAATGCCGCGGTCATGGCTCCTTCGGCCACTAACCGCCGCAATAAGTTGGGGATACGGTAAGCCAGCACGAACGAGTCGGCCAGTTGCGAGGTGCCCAAAAGCAGCGTGATACGCTGGTCGCGCACATAGCCGAAAATTCGGCTGGCAATCGTTACCAGCGTAATGACCGAGGCAGACTTGAGGATTTGCTTTTTTTCGATCAAGGTGGTGCGTGAGCACTCCCGCGCGCGGGGGTTGCCCCCAAGCTAACCCGCTCAAAAACAAGCACTTGACATGCAAAATTAAGCCATTTTATCATGCTTGTGCAGGCTTTGCAATACCCTAGGCCTGAAATTAGCCCAGTGAAAACTCGCATTTCCAATTCGACCCACAAAAAGGTGATGATTCGCACCCTCGAAGGCAAGGCTCTGCGCGGCTTCCTCAACCCCGCGCATCTCGGTCAAACCGATCCCCTCGACGTACTGACTCCGGACGGTGAGCATTTGCCGCTGGCGCTGAAAACCGTGAAAGCCATCTGCTTCGTCAACGAGTTCACCGATGAGTTCGAGCCCATGCGCAAGGCTTTCCTGAGCCGGCCGAAGCTCGACGGCCTGTGGGTGCGCCTGCGCTTTACCGACGGCGACACGCTGGAAGGCATCGTGCCCAATAGCCTTCTCGAACTGCTCGACCGTGGCGTGCAAATCACCCCGCCCGACCTGCACGGTCCCACCGGCCGCATGTTCATCCCTCGCGCCGCGCTCACCGAAATGACCGTGCTCGGGGTGGTCGGCGTGGCTCGCCGCACGCCTCGCGCGGCCGCCGCCGGCGCACAGCAGCCCGGCCTCTTCGGCGAGCAGTAGGACAAGCACTCCTGCCTGTCCGGTTTTTCGACGCTAGCGCCGTCCTCTACCGGAGCTCTCGCTGCAATTCCAAATGCACATCCTAGCCTCCTCCTATCCACACGCAATGGTGTACAGTGCGCTTTTCGCATTGATGGAGGTTCTATGAAGCTTTCCGACCTCGCAACCCAACTCGGTTGCACGCTCGAGGGCGATGGCGCAATCGAAATCACCGGCGTAGCCGGAATCGAGGAAGCGCAGCCGGGGCAGCTCACCTTTCTCGCCAATCCGCGCTATCGCGCCGCGGTCAAACACACGCGCGCCTCCGCCATCCTCATCGCTGCGGAAGAGCCGCCCCCGCCGGTGGCCGCTCTGCGTACCGCCAATCCCTATTTCGACTTTGCGCGCGCGCTGGAACTTTTCTATCAGCCGCCCGCATTCGCGCCCGGCATCCACCAGACGGCAGTCATCGCGCCTTCCGCGCGCATTGGCGCCAGCGCGCACATAGGTCCGTACTGCTTTGTCGATGAAAATGTCGAGATCGGCCGCAACGCCGTGCTGCACAGCCACGTGGTTATTTACCGCGAGGCGCGCATTGGCGACGATTTTCTCGCGCACTCCCACGCCGTGGTGCGCGAGCACTGCCGCATCGGCAACCGCGTCATCCTGCAAAACGGCGCGGCGATCGGCGGTGATGGCTTCGGCTTTGCCAAGCAAGCCGACGGGCGCTGGTACAAAATCGTGCAGTCCGGCATCACCGTAATCGAAGACGATGTGGAAGTG
>JBOGNS010000390.1:0-6413 GCA_050747305.1 Candidatus Acidiferrales bacterium
GCGCGGTACACATCCAGAAACAGGGCCGCCCGGGCGATCTTTCCCAATTGGTAGGCGGTCATGATCAACAGCAGGTAGGAAAATAGCAGCGCGCCGCGGCCGAGGTCGCCGCGCTGCAGGTTCAGCATTCTTTCCAGGAAACGAGCCATGCGAAAAGTGAGTTTACCCTAACCCGCGCCGCCGTGCCGCTCACCCCAGACGGGCAACTCTTACGCCTGGGCGCTACTGCGAAAATAACACGGTCTGTGCCCCGCGCGTGGCGATGATCCCCTTCAGGTAGGCCACGATTTGTTCGCGCCGCTCGAGCAGCGCATCCAGTTCGCCGGGCCGCAGATAATCGCCGAGCCGGTCGCGAATCGCCTTGTCGTCCAAGTCGCGAAGGCGCTGCCACACGGTTCGGTCGCAGAGAATGACTTGATCGAGATAGGGCGTATCCAACTCCCGGCGAAACGACCGCGTGTGGTCCACCATCCACAGCCGCCACTGCGGATCGATCAGGATGTTGTTCATGTGGCGATCCCAGTTGTAGATCAGAAGGTCGAAGAGCCGCATGGTCTGCAACTGATGATTCCAGGCGTGTACGTCGGGCGGCTTGATTTTCTTTTTTTGGCGGTCAATCTCCGACATGGCATTCTCAATCCACACTTGCAGCGAGCCTGCATCGCCGTTCACCGAACGCTCGACCGCTGGGGGAATGTTCTCGATGCCCAGCATTTTCGCCAGCTCGTAGGCGGCGACCTCAAAAACATACGAATCACGAAAGTCGCGGATCTTCCGCCCGGTCGCTAGAAGGGCCTCCTGCTTATCTTCATTTACTTTGCGAAAGATGGCGTGCATGCGCACGCCGTCTTTTTCCAGCAGCACCTTCTTGGGGCGCGTAATGCCCGATCCCACGTCGCGCGCGGAAACCACTTTCGCGGTGCGCAGGAATTCCTCCGCGTCGCTTGCGCTCTTGAAAGGCAGCGGTTGGCCCTCCGGACCCATCCACGGGACTCTTGCCGGCGATTTTGTCGCCGAGTTCCCGGGCGCCTTGGCCTTCGCGGCCTTCTGTTGCTCCGGGTCCGATAATGGCAGCCCGCCTCCCGGCTCGAATTCGTGCTCGCCGTCGTGGTAACGGAGCTGGCGGCGTGCTTGGCGCAAGGGCTGGCTTTGGGCCGGCTGCGGTGAAGGAACGGGATGTACGACGATGCGCTGATCGAGATAAATCGCCGTGAAGGTGCCGGCGTTGATCTCCAGCGCCGACGGTCTGCCGCCCTGGTAGTAGCTGGTGAGCATTCCTGTATCAATCAGAAAAATCCTGCCGCCGAAGCGCGCTTTGATGCGACCGTCGGCCAACGGAGAATGCCCCACCACCACCGCTGTGGCTCCAAACTTCGCCAGGATTTGCTCCGCGAGTGGCTGGCCTTCCGCGTCGGTCCAGCGCGCGTAGCCGCGATACCACAGCGGCCCCTCTGGGTTGATGCTGTGCCACGCCGGAAACTCCAGAAATTGCTCGAATATCGTGATCTGGCGCTTCTCGTCGTCGGGCGCCTCATAAGTCTTGCCCTCGGCGACTGCCTGCGCGGTTTTGGCGGCAATGGCCGTCTTGCGCGCGTCGAGTTCTTCGCGCACCGCACCCGCAAGTTCCGCAAGCGTGAAAAACGGTAGCGCCAGCCGCTGCTCGGAGAAGTAGCGCACGTAATCGTCGAAAAGCTTCAATTCGTCGCGAATGCGCTGGTTCGCTTCCGCGACGGTGGCTACCGGCAACACGGGAGAAATTCCGCCGTGCAGAAACAGCGTGCGTCCAACCTGTGCGACCGCATCGCGCCGCCGCAGCCACTTGCCATATTTCCCGCTCGGCCCGAATGCCTCGCGATGCTCGAAGTATCCCAGCGGATGCGCCTCCAGCCACGCCGCGTCCGGCGCTTCGGCCAGCACCGGCTCGGGCTTGCCCAATGATTTGGCGCGCGCGCGGCTCCAGTCGGCAAACTGCTTCCACGCGGATTGCCGTCGCTTCTCGCTCTTGGAATCGGAGAAGGTGGCGTACTCCTCCGGCGTGACGTAGCGCAGGTCGCCGGTGATGTTCATCATTTCGTGGTTGCCGAGCAGCGGAATCAGCTTGGATTTTTTCTTCCCGGCTTGCTTCTCGAGCTCCATCAACAGATCGAGCACGGCGCGCGAGCCCGCGCTGCGATCAATCGCGTCACCGGTTTGCACCACCGTGACGTTTTGCGCCGCCCAGCGGTTCTTTGCATCCACGGTGCCGGCCTGCCGCAGAATGGCGGTGAAGTTGGCAAAGTCGCCGTGGATATCGCCGATCGCAACGACGCGCTCGCTCGCCGCGTCCGACGTCGCACCGTCCGACGTCGCACCGGCTGCTGTAGCGGCGACCTTCAGGTCGCCACTGCCCAACCGCGCCCGAGGCTCGGCGCCGCGCACAGGCGCCCACAACAGCGCCCCGAAGAGCGCGCCAAGCATCAACGATGCGAGTGGGATCCGTAGAAGGCGATTGGTCATCGCGGCCACATTCGATTCATTCTACCTGCGCCGCTCGCTGGTTTCAAAAGGCGCTCCCATTAGATGCGAGACGGCAATCGAAGGACGGGAACGGGAGACATGAAGTTATGGAGGTTGTGAGGTTATGGGAGTTGCGAAAAAAATCCATCACTTCCATCACCTCCGCATCTGTCCGTCTGACTTCCGGGTCTGAGACTGTGGCCGCTTGTCGCTTGACGTTGCCGCGCGCGGGCCGCACCATTAGACGGCAGGGGGGCGCTTATGGCGTCGGCTGTAACTACGAGTCACATCTGCCGCAACTACATCAACGGGCGCTGGGTGGAGTCGCGGGCCGCACACACTATCGAGCGCCGCAATCCCGCCAACACGGGCGAAGTCGTAGCCGTCATCCCGCTCTCCCCGCGCGACGCGGTGCACGAAGCCGTGGCCGCCGCCAAGGCCGCGTTCCCCGCATGGCGCGATACGCCCGCTCCCGTGCGCGGCCGCGTGATCGCCAAAGCTGCGCTCATCATGGAGCAGCGCAAAGACGAGCTGGCCCGCGCGCTTACCCGCGAAGAAGGCAAGACGCTGAAAGATTCCCTCGGCGAAGTGCACAAGACCATCAACATCCTGGAGTTCATGGCTGGTGAGTCGCGGCGCATCGGCGGCGACGTGCTCCCGAGCGAACTGCCCAAGAATTTCGCTTACACCATGAAGCAGCCGCTCGGCGTCGTGGGCATGATCACGCCGTGGAATTTCCCCGTCTCGATTCCCTGCTGGAAGATGGCGCCGGCGCTGGTGGCAGGAAATACCGTGGTGTTCAAGCCTGCTGAGTTCACGCCGCTCACTGGCGCACTGGTCGTCGAAATTTTCGAGCAGGCGGGCGCGCCAGCGGGCGTGATCAATATGGTGCTGGGCGCGGGTGAAGAAGTGGGCGACGAAATGGTGCGCCATCCCGACGTGCGCGCCGTCTCCTTCACCGGCTCCACCGAGGTTGGCTGCCAGATTTACGCTGAAGGCGCGCGCCAGCAGAAAAAATGCCAGTGCGAAATGGGCGGGAAAAATCCTGTGGTGGTGCTGGCTGACGCCGATATTGCGCTGGCGGTTGAATCGTGCCTGTTTGGTGCGTTCGCTTCCACCGGTCAGCGCTGCACGGCGACAAGTCGCGTGGTGATTGAGGAGCGCGTCGCCGATCAATTCGTGAAATTGCTGGTGGAGCGCGCAAGCACGCTCAGGACGGGCAACGGCTTGGAATCCGGCATCGACATCGGCCCGTCAGTGGACGAAGGCCAGATGAACACCGTGCTTCACTACCACGAAATCGGCAGGCGCGAAGCGAAGCTGCTGTGCGGCGGTGAGCGCCTGCGCGGCGGCGCGCTGGACAAAGGCTGGTACACCGCGCCCACGGTGTTCGATCACGTTCCGGCCGATGCGGCCATCGCGCAGGACGAAATTTTCGGCCCGGTGCTCTCGATTATTCGCGTGAAGGACTTCGATGAAGCGCTGCGCGTGGCCAATTCCGTGCGCTACGGCCTTTCCAGTTCCATTTACACCAACGATGCCGCAAGAATTTTCGAGTTCATCGACCGCATCGAGACTGGTATCACCCACGTCAATTCGCCGACCGTGGGCGGTGAAGCGCAGATGCCGTTCGGCGGCATGAAGGCCACCGGCGTAGGTCTACGCGAAATGGGCCGCGTCGCCATCGATTTCTACACCGAACTGAAAGCCGTCTACATCGACTACACCGGCCGCAAGCGCGAATCCAACATTTATTAGGAACCGGTGGCGGGATCCGGGCAGACGCCTTGACTTATCAGCATTTCCCAGCGAGAATCACTTCTGTACTTGATTGATCAATTCTGATGGAAAGCTGAGGAGAATGGTACATCGACTTCCACTAACTCGGGCACGCGTCAATTTGGGCCGGCTGATCCGGCGGGTACACGTCCATAAAGAGTATTTTATTTTGGAGAAGGATGGCATCCCTGTGGCTGGCGTGATGGATGCCGAAGAGTTCGAGGATTATCTGGAAGCGCGCGACCCTGAGGTGAGCTCCCACATTCGAGAGAGCCAGGAGGAATACCTGGCCGGCAAGTTCCGCCCCGCCGAATCCCTGCTGCGCAAGCCAAAGAAGCGCAGTCGCGCACGTCGCCACCGCCGGCAATGACACCGCCCTACCGTCTCCTGGCTACGTCGGCATTTGAGCGCCTGTATCGCAAGCTCGAGAGAAAGCATCCGGATTTATCGGCGCTGTTTGCTCAAGCGCTGGCAATTCTTGCGTCTGACCCGCTCAATCGAACCCGGAAATTCGCGATCCGGAAGCTTGTCAACATCAAGCCTGGCGAAGGCCAGTTTCGCTTGCGACTCGGCCGCTGGCGGTTTCGGTACGATATTGCGGAACGTGACGTCGTGCTTCAGTACTGTGGCTTACGGCGCGAAGACACCTACCGACAGGAATAAACGCGAGGCGAATAAGTCGAGGTGGGGGCGAGCGCTCAGAAGCGTTCGATTTCGAATTCGCCGACCTTGCCGGCTTCCGGCGGGGTTGGCTTCGTGGCGGAGTTGATGTCCGGCGATGCAGCCGCGGGACGCGCGGCTTGGGTTGTAGTGGCGTGCGGTGGCGCACCGCTCCCGCCAGCGGCGGGAGAAGCGGCCGGCGCGGCGGTGTTACCTGGGCGCGCCGGCGCTGCTTGAAGCGTGCTGGCAGGGGAAGCGGATTTGGCTGAACTTTTCGGCGCATTCGCGGCGGGGCTTTGCGCCTTGCGCTGGGCGGCTTCGCGCTCTTCGAACAGATCGGAAATTTGCAAGCGGAGGTTGCCGGGGTTGGTCGCGTAGGCCAGCCCGGTCTCGATGTCGATCAAGTTTTCGCGCATCATGCCTTCGATCACGGTGTCGTAGTCCTGCATGCCGTCGATGTTGCCGTCGCGCATGGCATCGGTGAGCGACCTGCCTTCCGATTCGCCCTTTTCGATGTACTCGCGGGTGCGCATAGTGCTCTTCATGATCTCGATAGCCGCTACGCGCCCGCTGCCATCTTTTCTGGGCATCAGGCGTTGCGACACGATGTAGCGAAAGGCCTTCGAGAAGCGCAGCCGGATGATGTGCTGCTCGCCCAGCGGGAACAGGCCGACGATGCGCTCGATGGTCTTCGCGGCATCCACCGTGTGCATGGTGGAGAAGACCAGGTGGCCCGTCTCGGCGGCTTCCAGCGCGATTTCCGTGGTTTCGCGGTCACGCATCTCGCCCACCAGAATCACTTTGGGGGCCTGGCGCAAGGACGCGCGCAGCGCCAGCGCAAAGCTGGGGGTATCGCTATGCAACTCGCGCTGATGAATCGTGGCCTTCTTGTGCTGGTACAAAAACTCGATAGGGTCCTCGATGGTGACGATGTGGTAGGCCTTTTCCTGATTGATCTTGTCCAGCACCGCGGCCAGCGTGGACGACTTGCCCGAGCCGGTTGGCCCGGTCACCAGCACGATGCCGGTTTTGAGTTCGCACAGTTCGCGCAGTTGTACCGGCAAGTTGAAGGTGTCGAAATTGGGCACGGTGCTGGGAATCACGCGCATCACAATCGCGCAACTGCTACGTTGCGTAAAAATATTCACCCGGAAGCGCGCCAGCGGCGGCAGGCTGTAGCTAACGTCGCACGACCCTTCCTCCCGCAGCTTGCGCGCCGCGATGATGTTGCTGCCTAGCAGTTCGGCGGCGATCCGCGCCGTATCCTCCGCGGAAAGCGTCGGCAGGTCTTTGATTTGCACCGGTAAAAGCTGTCCGTTGACCTCCACTTGCGGCGCGCGCCCCGGTGAAAAAATCAGGTCGCTGACCTGCTTCGAGGTGCGCAACATCGCAGAAATGATGGAGTTGGCCGGGATCGGTTGCCGGGACAACGCAGCGGCCTCGCCCTGCGCCGTCGGATTGGTGGCGCCCATGAAGTC
>JBOGNS010000391.1:0-4576 GCA_050747305.1 Candidatus Acidiferrales bacterium
AGAGCACCCAAACCAATCGGCGGCAATTGCAGCAGCAGGGAGGTCCCTTGCGCCAAGTGTTGCGAGTAGCCCAGCAGGTAAACCAGCGCCGGCACCAGCACGATGCCCCCGCCCACGCCCATCAACCCAACCAGGACGCCGACCCCCAGCCCGAGCGACAGAATGAGAAGCGCAGCCAATGGTGACGCCCCGCATCATCCGTCATCACCGCGCGCGCTGGCAAGGCGCTTCGTGCTGCCTGACTGCGCATCCGGCATCCACCTGACTTTCCGCCCAGCCGGTATTCTTGCTATATTCGGCAGTCCGTTTACGCGCGCACGTTCGCGAAAGGAACAGGCTCCTCGTCTATGGCCATGGATCGCAAGCCGGAATTTTTTCAGGGGAAGAATCTCAAGATCGGCATCATCGGTTGCGGCTACGTGGGACTGCCGCTCGCTCTGCGTTTCGCGGAGTCGGGCCACTCGGTGATCGGTTTTGATACCGACCCTTCCAAGGTCGAAATGCTGAACGCCGGCAAAAGCTACATCCAGCACATCCCCGCCGACAAGATCGCGCAGTTCACCGGCGCCAAGCGCTTTGCCGCCACCACCGACTTCGCGCGCGTTAAGGACGTGGACGCCGTGCTCATCTGCGTCCCCACGCCGCTCGACGACCGCCGCGAGCCGGACCTCACCTACGTCGAGAAGACCGCGCATTACATTTCGCCGCACCTTCAGCGCAGCCAGCTCATCGTGCTGGAAAGCACCACTTATCCCGGCACCACCGAAGAACTCGTGCTGCCCATCCTCGCGCAGAGCGGGCTCAACTGCCCGGTGGTTTCCGGCCCGGAAAACGAGAATGTCGCCACGGATTTCTATCTCGCTTACTCGCCGGAGCGGGAAGATCCCGGCAACAAACAGTTCGGCCTCGCGCAGATTCCCAAAGTGGTCGGCGGCGCCAATCCGCCCAGCAGCCGCGCCGCGCAGGCGCTCTACTCGCAAATCGTGGCCCGCGTAATTCCCGTCACTTCCACCCGCGCCGCCGAGATGTGCAAGCTGCTCGAGAACATCTTCCGCTGCGTCAACATCGCCATGGTCAACGAGCTGAAGCTGCTGTGCATGCGCATGGGCATCGACATCTGGGAAGTGATCGATAGCGCCGCCACCAAGCCTTTCGGCTTCATGCCGTTTTATCCCGGCCCCGGCCTCGGCGGCCACTGCATTCCCGTGGATCCTTATTATTTGTCGTGGAAGGCGCGGGAGTACGACTTCGCCACGCGCTTCATCGAGCTGGCCGGTGAAATCAACACCGCCATGCCTTACAGTATCGTGAGCTCCGTCACGGACGCCCTCAACGAGCGCGGCAAGAGCCTCAAAGGCTCGCGCGTCCTGGTGCTCGGCGTGGCGTACAAGAAAGACGTGGACGACCTGCGCGAATCGCCCACGCTGAAAATCATGCAACTCCTCATCCAGCGCGGCGCTCAGGTGGACTACAACGATCCGTACTTCCCTCAACTGCACAAAATGCGCCACTACGACTACGCGCACATGAAATCGAAGGATCTCGACCCCAAGACGCTCGGCGCCTACGATTGCGTGATCATCGCCACCGACCACACCAGCTACGACTATCCAGCCATCGTGCAGGCGGCCAAGCTGGTGATCGACACGCGCAACGCCACGCGCCGCATCACCGGCCACCGCGAAAAAATCGTGCTCTGCTGATTCTCCGAGCCTGCGAATGGACCGCTTGCGCGACCAAATCCGAGAGCAACTCGACGAAAGCTGCCGCGTCAAGCAGTCCTTCTCCGACGACCTGCTCTCGGGCATCGCCGCGTTCGCTGAAAAATCCGCCGCAGCCTTGCGCGGCGGCCACAAGCTGGTGTTCTTCGGCAATGGCGGCAGCGCCGCCGATGCACAGCATCTCGCTGCCGAACTGGTCGTGCGCCTGCGCCGCGACCGTCCCGGCCTGGCTGCGCTCGCGCTCACCACCAACACTTCCGCGCTCACCGCCGCCGCCAACGATTACGGCTTCGAGCACGTCTTCTCCCGCCAGATTGAATCGCTGGTTTCTGCCGGCGACGTGCTCGTCGCGCTTTCCACGAGTGGCGACAGTGCCAACGTGGTGCGCGGTGTCGAAACCGGCCGCGCCCGCGGCGCTTTTCTGGTGGCGCTCACCGGTGAAACCGGCGGCGCACTCGCCTCCCGCGTCGATCTGCTGCTCAACGTTCCTTCGCGCGACCCGCAGCGCATCCAGGAAGCCCACATCACCATCGGCCACATCGCATGCGCATTGATCGAGGAGCTGTTTTCGGGAACTTAGAACTCAGAACTCAAGAAAAACGCGGATGAACGCAGAATCGAGCGGATGAACGCAGAATGTTTTAGCGTTCAAAGTTGAAAAGGTTGCGCCTTCCCGAGTTCTGAGTTCTGCGTTCATAGTTCTGAGTTCCTTAGCCAACGTTCCGCGTCCATCTGCTCGATTCTGCGTTCATTTGCGTTCTTGCTTTTTTTCGAGTTCTGAGTTCTGCGTTCTGAGTTCAGAGTTCTACCTTTACTTCTTCCCGGCCCGTTCAACGCTCGCCCGCACCAGTTCCACCCGCAGCTTGCCGAAGGGCATTTGCGCTTCGATCAACGCCGGCGCGCGGCGCGCATCGTTTGCGAACCACACCCAGATGCGCACGTCGGTCAGCTCTTTTTTCCGTTCAAACAGCCGCAACTCCACGCGCGTGGCCGCATACTCGCCCGCCGGCACGGTCACCGTTCCGTTTTCCCTCACGCGCGCCTGCACCTCAAACAGCCGCCGCCCGTCAAACACCGGCGTGCGCACCTGCCGGGTCTTCGACCAGTCCACGGTGCGCAAGTAATAGAGCACGCCCAGCGGATCGCGCGTTCCCGGCAGCACGCGCACCATCGGCCCGTCGTTTTGCACCGGCAAGCCTTCGCCGGCCATGCGCGTCACCTTGTTCTCGTTCTTTCCTTGCTCGCGCAGATACGCTTCGTAGCGGAAGCTGGCCAGCGTCGCGCTGTCCGCATAAGAGTCGAACTGATTGTCCAGTGGATAGAGCAAGCGCGCCGCATCCACTGTGCGCGCCAGCGCGCGAAAGTGCCACGCCTCGTGGCCGTAGAACACGCGCTTCTCGTTCACCGCTAGTTCTGCGGTCGCCGCGGTCATCAGGCTGGCCCAGCTTATGCGGTAGCTGAGTTTTTCTCCGATGCGGAACGCCAGCGGCTGGTCCGCGCCGGCCAGGTTCGGCTGCGCCTCGCTCATCCGCGCAGCCGGCAGGCCGGCCAGCAGCGCGCACACCAGTGGCGGCCAAATCAGCAGCCAGCGCCGCGCTTTTGACCCGCGATTCATATCTCCGATTGGAAGCGTGTGTTGACCGATGCGTTGTACTTACACTTGTTCGCCGATACGCTGCACGCTATATTGAACGGCCCTGCTCCGCGGCTGAATCTCAGTTTCTCACGGGAGTTGCGCATTGCGCTATCTGGTAACCGGCGGCGCCGGCTTCATCGGCTCAACCATCGTCGACGAGCTGCTGCGCCGCGGCCACCAAATCACCGTGCTCGATGATTTTTCCTCCGGCAACGAAGTTAACCTGAGCGCCGCGGCGGGGAAAATCAGGCTGGTTCGCGGCAGCATCTGCGATCTGGATACGGCGCGCGAAGCCTGCAAGGACGCAAACTACGTGCTGCACCTCGCCGCTCGCACTTCGGTGCCGCGCTCCGTGGCCGACCCGCTGGAAACCAACCGCGTCAACATCGACGGCACGCTCAACGTGCTGGTGGCCGCGCGCGACGCGGGCGTCCGCCGCATCGTCTTTGCCGCTTCTTCCTCCGCCTACGGCGAATCGCCTTCGCTGCCGAAGGTGGAAACCATGCCCGCCGTGCCCATTTCGCCCTACGGCGTCTCCAAACTGACCGGCGAAATTTATCTGAACGTCTTCGGCCGCAACTATGGCCTCGAGAATGTTTCGCTGCGCTACTTCAACGTCTTCGGCCCGCGGCAGGATCCCGGTTCGCAGTACTCCGGCGTGCTCTCCCGCTTCATCAGCGCGGTGCTCGACGGCGCACAGCCGGTGGTGTTCGGCGACGGCGAACAGTCGCGCGACTTCACCTTCGTGGAGAACGCGGTGGACGCCACGCTGCGCGCCGCAGAGGCGCCGAGCGTCTCCGGCGCCGTGATCAACGTCGGCACCGGCAGCCGCTTCACGCTCAACCACACCCTCGCGCTGCTGGAAAAAATCTCCGCCAAGCCCGTGCGCGCCCGTTACGACGCCGCGCGCACCGGCGACATCCGCGACTCGCAGGCCGACATCACTCTCGCCCGCAATCTCCTCGGCTACCAACCCCGCGTCGCCTTCGAAGAAGGCCTCCGCCGGACTTTCGATTGGTACAAACGTCAGCTTACAGTCCACAGTTGACAGTCGACAGCTTGCGGCGTGAGAAGTCCGAACGTCGAAGGTTGAAAGTCGAACGTCGGAACTCGACTACGACGGGAGCGCCCCTCCTTCTTACCTGCGCCGCCAATTCGCTGTGAGCAGTGTCAGGAATCCTCCCGGTCTGTTCTGTCAGGCATGTGCCCGGTCTGTACC
>JBOGNS010000392.1:0-4200 GCA_050747305.1 Candidatus Acidiferrales bacterium
GGTCGCCACATCTGCGTCCGTGCTGATAAATGGCGACCTGAAGGTCGCCGCTACACGCCTCAGTGGAAATCGTGCGAGGCGGTGGCCGCTTGTGTGATTTCCAGCGGCTGCACGTGATCCGCTTTCACCGAAATTACGCCATCGAGGTTCTGTAATTTGCCGCGAATCAGCAGAAACTGATGACCCACCACTGTGAGGCGGTTGCGGTCAAAGACGTTGGGCGTAAGGATCGCGTTGGATATGCCGGTTTCATCTTCGAGGCTCAGAAAAACAAAACCTTTCGCCGTACCCGGCCGCTGGCGCGCAATCACTCCTCCGGCAATGCTCACCTGCCGGCCATTCGGCAGATGGCGCAGCAACGCCGCCGGAGTGACACCCAGCACATTCATCTCCGCGCGGCGGTAGCGCATTGGGTGCGGGCCTACGGTCAGCCCGGTACCGCGAAAATCCGCCACCAGCCGCTCCTCGGCGCTCATCGGCTCCAGCGGCGACGTAGGGGCAGGCCCCCGTGCCTGCCCTTTTTCGACTCTTCGTGCCTGCCCCTCGTCGTTGGTCAGCCCCCGTGCCCGCCCCTTTTTGATTCCCAGCTCCTGCCCCTCCTTGGCCGGCTCCAGTGCCTGTCCTTCGTTGGTCGCGCGGTGCGCGGCAAACGGGCGGACACAGGGGTCCGCCCCTACAGAATCGCCATCCAGCAATGGCCCTGCCGGACGCGCAGCACGCTCCACCTGCCACAGCGCCGACCGGCGATGCAGTCGTACCGAATTGCCATTCGTAGGGGCAGGCCCCCGTGCCTGCTCCTCGTTGGTCGCGCGGTGCGCGGCAAAGGGGCGGACACAGGGGTCCGCCCCTACGCCGATGGAATTCAGCGCGCCAATTTCCGCCAGCAGCACCAGTTCATCCTTCTGGATCTCCGGCACGCGGCGCTTCAAATCGTCAATCGAGGCAAAAGCCGCACGCCTCCTTTCCCGCACCAGCGCCACCGCCGTAGCCTCGTGCAACCCTTTCGCGTAACGCAATCCCAGCCGCACCGCGAAGCGATCATCTTTTTCCTTACCTCCTGACTTCCTTACCTCCTGATCTCGTCCTTCCAATGTGCACAGCCACTCCGAGCACGTCACATCAATCGGCCGCACCTTCAAGCCGTGAACCTGCGCGTCCTTCACCACCGTGGCCGGCGCGTAGAATCCCATCGGCTGGTTATTGAGCAGCGCCGCGGTGAACGCCGCGAGGTAATGGCATTTGAGCCATGCGCTGGCATACGCGATCAGCGCAAAGCTGGCGGCGTGCGACTCCGGGAAACCGTACAGCGCGAACGAAGTAATGGCTTGAATGATGCGATCCTGCACCGGCCCGTTGATGCCGTTACGGTTCATCCCTTCGCGCAGCTTCACTTCCACTTCGCGCATGCGCCGTTCCGAACGCTTGAAGCCGAAGGCGCGCCGCAACTCTTCCGCCTGCCCGCCGCTGAAGCCCGCGGCAATCATGGCCATGCGCAGCAACTGCTCCTGAAACAGCGGCACGCCCAGCGTGCGCTCGAGCACCGGTTGCAGCGACGGATGCAAATAATCCACCGGCTCGCGTCCCTGCCGCCGCTTGATGAACGGATTCACCATCTGCCCGACAATCGGGCCGGGGCGAATAATCGCTACTTGCACCACGATGTCGTAAAACCGCTTCGGCCGCAGCCGCGGCAGGCACGACATCTGCGCGCGGCTCTCCACCTGAAACATCCCGACGGTATCGGCGCGGCACAGCGCGTCGTACACCTGCGGGTCGTCGGGCGGCAGATGCGCCAAATCCACTTCCTCGCCGTGATGCGCGCGGATCAATTGAATGGACTCCTCGAGCACGGCCATCATGCCCAGCCCGAGCAAATCCACTTTGACGATGCCCATGTCCGCGCAATCTTCTTTGTCCCACTGGATCACCACGCGGCCGGGCATAGTGGCCGGTTCCAGCGGCACTACCGCATCCAACTGACCCTGACACACCACCATGCCGCCGGAATGCTGGCCGAGATGCCGCGGCAGGTCCTGCACCGCCTGGCACAACTCGAAAAATTTGCGGATGCGCGGATGCGTGAGGTCGAAGCCAGCGTCGCGAAAATTGCGTTGCAGCGTGTCGTCCGGATCGCGAAATTCCCACGCGCTTACCAGCTTCGAAAGACGATCGAGTGTCTCCGCGTTGAAGCCCAGCGTCTTTCCCACTTCGCGCGCCGCCGAGCGCCCGCGATAAGTGATCACGTTGGCGGTCATGGCGGCGCCCAGCTTGCCGTAGCGCTCGTACACATACTGAATCGCGCGCTCGCGCTGGTTGCCGCTGGGCAGATCGAGATCAATGTCCGGCCATTCCCCGCGCTCTTCAGAAAGAAAGCGCTCGAACAGCAGGCCCATGCCTACTGGATCCACAGCGGTAAGGCCCAGCGAGTAGCACACCGCGCTGTTGGCCGCCGAGCCGCGCCCTTGCACCAAAATATTTTGTTCGCGGCAGTAGCGCACGATGTCCCACACGATCAGGAAATAACCGGCGAGGTCGAGCTTTTCGATCAGCGCCAGCTCGCGCTCGATCTGCTTGCGCGCCCGCTCGTTTTCCGTGCCGTAGCGGGTGATCATCCCCTCGCGCGTGCGCTCGCGCAAAAAACTGATCTGCGTGTGCGACGGCGGCACCGGATACTTGGGAAATTGGTAGCCCAGGTCTTCCAGCGTGAATTGCAATCGCGCGGAAAGCTCCTGCGTGCTGGCGATGGCTTCCGGCAGATCGGCAAAGAGACGCGCCATTTCCGCCGCAGGCTTCAGATGACGTTCGGAATTGCGCTCCAGCAGGCGGCCGGCATTTTCCAGTGTTTTGTGGTGGCGGATGCAGGTGAAAACATCGAGGATTTGCCGCGCGGGCGGCGCCGCATAACTTACGCCGCCGGTGGCCAGCAGCGGCAGGCCCAGCTTGCGCGCAATGCGCACCGCGGCATGATTGCGTTGCTCTTCGCGCCGCATGAAATGGCGCTGCAGTTCGACGTACACATTTTCGCGCCCGAAGATTTCGCACAGCCCGCGCACGCAATTTTCGCCACCGTTGAACCCTTCACGCGCCAGCGCGGCGGCCAGCGGGCCTTCGTCGCCGCCGGTCAGGCAAATCAGGCCCGTGGCGTACTCACGGACTTCACCGGCGGCCAGCGCATACTGCTCCGGCGGCGCATTCTTCGGCGCGTGCATCTTCATGCGCGTGATCAGCCGGCACAGGTTCTGATAGCCGGTGCGCGAAGTGACCAGTAACGGGTAACGGAACGTCGGCGCATTCTTCCCGGTGCGGGCCGGATCGCAAAAAGCGGTGACCTCGGCGCCGATATGCGCGCGGATGCCCTTCCTTTTTGCGGCGAGATGAAACCGAGGGGCGCCATACACCCCGTCGCGGTCCAGCAGCGCCATCGCCGGCAATCCCAGCTCGGCGCATACTTCCGCGAGTTCCTCGGGCTGCGAAGCCCCCTCGAGAAAACTGAATGCCGAGCGAGCGTGCAATTCAACGTACATTCCAGAAGTGCAGATTCCTCGCCGCGCTTTACGCGGCTCGGAATGACAGCAAGCTTTTAATCGTATTCGCCCTGCACAAACCACTCCTCGGCGGCGCAATCGAAATACACGCGATAAAAACCGGATGCGCCGCCGGCGTGCGCAATCTCCACGTCCCATACTTCGTGCTGCCACGCATCCGGCTGCCACCAGTCGCCGCAGGTGCGCCACGGGCCGGAGGCGGCCACCACTTCCCCGCGAATGCCGCCGAACGCAATGCGTGCCGGCACGCCACTCCGCACGTCAACAACCGCGCGCGGCGCCGGACGAAACATTCGCAGCGCAACGCATGACAGCGCGTTCGTAGCGGCGACCTTTAGGTCGCCACCGTTGCCCACGGTTGCAGCGGGAAATGGCGACCTGAAGGTCGCCGCTACATGCGGCGTTACGTTCGTGGCGTCAAAATGCGTCATGCGAAACGCGCCGGGGCGGTGCGTATCGAGCAATTGCGGCGAACCCACGTTGCCCTCGCGCACGATGCTCGCAATCCGCGCCAGCGTGACTTCCAGCCGCTGTGGATCCGGTGACGGCGGCACAAACAGCCCGCCTTGTGCCGTGCGCTGCCGCGCCGGCGCCGCTGTGATCGCAACCTTTGTGATCGGCGCGTGCGGCGGATGCGCGGCCAGCGACAGCCGCA
>JBOGNS010000393.1:0-9088 GCA_050747305.1 Candidatus Acidiferrales bacterium
GATAAACGCCCTTACGCAACCCGATAACTGATGGTAGAATTGGCCCTGACGCGCGGGACTTTTTGCAGAAGCGTGCGGGAAACCCGGCTTACCGCTCATTCAAGCGTTTCACCGGCAGCAGTCCTTCCGACGCAACTTCGTTCGGGTTCCGATAAAGCAGGGCCGCGAAACTTTTGTGCACTCTGCTGCGTATCACAAGAGGCGGGGCGGGTGTCCCACACGAGCGGCGGTTAGCGGAGAAGAGTTCCCATGAAGAAGTGGAAGAAGATTACCTTAATTGTCGGTGGGCTGGTACTCATCGCGGTGGTGATTGTGGTGAGCGTGAACCGCGCCAATAGCGGCGTGGTCGCGGTGCAAACGGGCGAAGTGGAACCGCAGGACTTGGTTTCGTTGGTGACGGCCTCGGGCGAAATTCGCCCGCTGGTGCTGAGCAATGTGCTGGGCGAGGGCTTCGGCAAGATCACCGAGATCGCCATCAAGGAAGGCGACAAGGTGCGCAAAGGCGATGTACTGCTGCGGGTGGAAAACATTCAGCCCACCGCCGACGTGGCAGCGCAGCGCGCCGCGCTGGCCTCCACCGAATCCGCGGTGAAGGCGGCCGAGGCCAGCTATCGCTCGGCGCAGGCGGAGCTCACGCAGCGGCAGGCCGAGTTCGAAAAGTCCAAGTTCGATTGGGAGCGCGCGCAGCAACTCTTCAAGGACGAGCTGATCTCCAAGCAGGAGTATGACGCGCGCAAAGCCGCGTTTGACGGCGCCACCGCCTCCATTGACGTGAGCCAGGCGCGTGTGGCGCAGACGCGGGCGGAAATGGAGCGCTCGCGCAGCGTGCTGAATCAAAACAGCGCGATGCTCACGCGCGCGCGCGACCAGCTTCGCAAGACCACCTACACCGCGCCGATCAACGGCACCGTGACCTACGTCCCGGTGCACGTTGGCGAAAACGTGATCGCCGGCGTGGTGAACTCCACCGCCGGCAGCTACCTGATGACCATCGCCGATATGAGCGTGGTCACCGCCGAAGTCAAAGTGGACGAGACCGACATCATCAACGTCAGGCAGGGTCAAAAAGTTGACATCACGATCGACGCGCTCCCCGGCCGAACCTTCCACGGCCGCGTCACCGAAGTGGGCTCGCAAGCCGTGCTGCGCACCTCCGGCCTGGCGACCACGCAGACTACGGCGGGCACGCAGGAAGCGAAAGATTTCAAGGTCGTGATTACGCTCGATGATCCGCCGGAGTCGCTGCGCCCCGGCCTATCCACGACCGCCAAAATCAAGACCGCCGAGCGCGATGACGTCTTGGCCATCCCTATGCAAGCTCTTGCTGTGCGCACCCGGGCCGACCTGGAAGAAGCGCAGAAGGAAGCGGAGGGCAAAGGCGGCGCCGGCGTCACTTTGGCCGCCTCCAAGGCCCCCGAAGGCATCGACCCCAAGAAGGATGAAATTCAAGGTGTCTTCGTGGTGCGCGACGGCAAGGCGGAATTCGTCGAAGTGAAGACCGGCATCACCGGCATCACGGACATCGAAGTGCTGTCCGGCTTGAAGGAAGGCGACCAGATCGTCACCGGCAGTTATCGGGCGCTGCGCACCCTGCGCCCCGGAACGCGCATCAAGAAGGAAGAAGTGCCCAGCGGCGTCGGCGGCCCCAAGTAAAAGCGTTAGCGGCGGCCTTCAGGTCGCACCATTCGTAGGGCGACTTAGGTCGCCGATTGTGTTTCCGAGGCTCGCGGACGAAATGCCCCTGGGTTGCGTCTAACTTCAGCAGTAGCATCTTGGTCGGAGCAGGAGAACCGATTCATGCCAGTGGAGACAGCCATCTCGGAATCATTTCGCCAGGACCTGGTGGATGCCGGCATCGTCATTCACACTAGCGAGCTGACCAAGGTCTACGAGATGGGTTCCGAGCAGGTGCATGCGCTGCGCGGCGTCAACCTCGAAATTCGCAAGGGCGAATACTGCGCCATCATGGGCCCCTCCGGTTCCGGCAAGTCTACGCTGATGAACCTGATTGGCTGCCTCGATTCGCCCTCGGGCGGAAAGTATTACCTCGCGGGCCGTCTGGTCAGCGAACTCGACGACGACGAGCTGGCCTACATCCGCAACAAAGAGATCGGCTTCGTCTTCCAGACCTTCAACCTGCTGCCGCGCGCCACCGCGCTGCACAACGTCGAACTGCCGCTGATCTACAACGGCACTCCATCCGAAGAGCGCATCGAAAAGGCGCGCCGTTCTCTGACTCTGGTGGATCTTGCCGACCGCATGATGCACAAGCCCAACGAACTTTCTGGCGGGCAGCGCCAGCGCGTGGCCATCGCCCGCGCGCTGGTCAATTCGCCTTCCATCCTTCTCGCCGACGAGCCTACCGGCAACCTCGACTCCAAGACCGGCGTCGAGATCATGGCGCTCTTTGGAAAGCTGCACTCCGATGGCAACACCATCATTGTAGTTACGCACGAGCACGATGTCGCCGAACACGCCCACCGCATCATCTTCATCCGCGACGGCAAAGTCGAGTCCGACCGCAAGACTCGCTAGACGCGCCCCGCCTCTACTTTGGACAGCGGCAGCGAAGCTATCGCCTTGTTTTTCTTCGTCGCGGCTGCGCCCTCCCTTGCCGCCGCCCTACAAGGCGGTTAACTGTTTCGGGCTATTGACAAAGTCGTTTTCGCGGCCGAGACTTGGTCATCCTCAGATTGCCCGGCCGATCTGAACATTGCGGACGAACCAAGGAGGAAGCACACCTATGTCATGGCCTTCGCGATTCAAAGCTCTAACCGCAGCGGCGCTGCCACTTGCCATTGGCCTCGGACTCAGCGTGGTCATGGCCGACGGCGGCGCCAATCACCAGACCAAACAGACGCCTCCCATCCAACTCGGCACTTCCGGCGGCAACGTCAACGACGCCAGCAAGGCGTTCTGCTGCTCCGGCACACTCGGCGCGCTGGTGGAGCGCGGCGGCATCCGCTACATCCTCAGCAACAACCACGTGCTGGCACGCAGCAATCAAGCTGCTCCGGGTGAAGACGTCTCGCAGCCCGGGCTCATCGACGTGGGCTGCAATGCAGCCAATGCCAACATCGTTGCAGACTTCTCGCAGGCCCCCGCACTCGGCACGCAAAATGTGGACGCGGCCATCGCGGAAGTCCGCGGTGGCGCCGTGAGCTCCACTGGTGCAATCATCGACGTCGGCGTGCCCTCGAGCAATCCGGCTGCACCGGCGGTGAATTTGCAAGTGGCCAAGAGCGGCCGGACGACCGGGCTTACCTGCGGCGGCATCACGTCGATTAATACCGACGTGCAAGTGCAATATCAAGCCGGCTGCGGCAAAGGCAAGAAGTTCCGCATCACCTATCAGGATCAGGTGGTTGTCACTGGGAGTACTTTTAGCGCGGGTGGCGATTCCGGTTCGCTGATCGTGAGCGCAGGAACCGCGCAACCAGTTGCGCTTCTTTATGCGGGTAGCAGCACGACCACGATCGGCAACCCGGTTGGCGACGTGATCGCCGCATTCCCCGGTCTCTCGTTTGTGGGCGGCGGCAATCATGCCGTCTCGTGCCCCAGCGGCGGCGGTGGCAGCGGCGGGGGCAAAGGCGGAGGCGGGCGTCCCAACGCCGGGCAGCAACCCGCCACCCCCGAACAGGCCCGCAACGCCAAAGCGCAGTACGCGCGCAGCTTGATGCAAGACGACGCCGTGCTCGGCGTTGGCGTCGGCGAAGAGGATGGCGAGCCGGTGGTGGTCATCTACGTTGAGCAAGGGCGCGAGCATCGCCCGCTGCCGCAGATGCTGGCGGGCGTACGCACGCGCATCATTCGCACCGACGAAATCCGCGCCTTCGGCTGGAATGAGAGGGCAGGCGGAGGTTGCAAAGCCCGATAGCGGCGCCTAGCCGTGAGCCCCATGCGCACGGCTCCGGCCTACTTGATGCGTGTGCGTTCCGTAAAAATTGCGCGCGCCTTTTCCATGTATGCGATCACCGCGGCTTGCTCCTCGGGTGTATTCCAGCTCTTGCGGGAGCGAGTGAATTCCAGCACGCGATCCATCCATTTGACGAAGAATGCCGCATCCTCCGCCGACCGCGGCGGCTGGCCATCGACCGTCACATACACCGGGCTGGTGGAGGCGAACGGATATAAATCCAGAATCGGATGCGTCGCTTTTTCGGCATACGCGCGGAGCACGCACCACCCGCTTCGTCCCAGCGCGATCTCGCCCGCGGCCTCGACCGACATGCGGTCCGCCGCGAGTTCCAGCTCGTGTACCACTTCGCCGTTGCACACGATCTGCGCGTGATCCAGCGGCACAATCGAGCGCACGGCGGCGGCAAACGCCACCGCCTTGCCGCCCGCAGTCAAATTCAACTCGTCGCCCACTTCCTTTGTGCCGAGACGAAAATGCAGAAGCGGCCCGTTGGTCACAAAGGTGCGCCCGGCGCGCAGCCCATCGAGCCATTCGCGCATGTTCAGCCGGCTGGCTGGGACGCGCACGTAGGTGCGCACCAGTCCCAGCGGCCCGCGCAGCGACGCGAAATTCATCATCGCGTCGGTGCCCGCTGCCGCCGGAATGCGGAAGCCGAGGTTCAGGAGCCGGTACCACACCTCCGACGTGATGAGGTGGTCGCTGAAGCCCATTACCTCGAGATAATCCACTTTGCCGTGCGCCACGTCCGCCGGCAACGCGTAACTCAATCGCGCATCCTTCGCCGGGTCGGGCGCGACATCGAACGGATGCACGTAGCCCACCAGTGCGCCTTGCGCGCGCGCCAAGTCTGCGACCACATCATTCGAAGGGAACAGGCTTGCCGCGGCAGTTAGCGGGTAATCCGCGTAATCCGGGATTACCAGGTTCTCGCGCAGCCCAAGAAAGCCCAGATGGCCCCACGCGCTGGTGTGGTATTCCTGGCTGTGCAGCACCTGCGTGCGGACGGTGGATGCAGGGTCGATACCATCGCCGCGAAAATATTCGATGTCCGGGATGCGCTGCTCCTTGTTCACAATGAGGTTGTGCACCACGCGCAAGCCTTCCGCTTCCGCCTGCCGCACCAGATTCTCCGGCGTATTGCGATACGCGCCGCCGTAATTCATGTGTACGTGCGCGTCGCCGCTCACCCACTGCCGCGACGCGCCGCGCAGCGCCGCAAACGTCAGCGGCTGCAACCGAATGGTGAGTTGCAGCGCGGCAGCGCGCGCCTCGGTGGCCGCGGTGACTTCCAGCGTGCGCCTTTCGATGGCGTGCTCGAATCCCTTCATCACTTCGATCTGAAATTCGCCTTGCGGCAAGTCGAGCTGCGCGGCGCCGGGGGTGTGAAAGTAGTGCGCCTCAAATGGGCGCTCGCCACGCGCGAACATTTCGTCCGCGTGCATCCACGCATCATCGGGCGCATAACTGCGGCCATCCGCGCCGGTCACTGAGACGCGCGCCGCCATAGGCCGCCCCTGCACATCCACCACGCGAATTCGCACACGCCGGTGCGGCCGCTTGTAGCGCTTTTCGCTGGTGCGTAGCTCGCGCTGCGCGCCACCGAGCACATCTTGAATCCACAGCGCGGTGTTGCCGTCGCGGTTGGAGATGAATGCGATGCGCTTGCCGTCCGGCGAGTAGCGCGCCGCCGTGTGGTCCCACTCGCCATACGTGAGCGGGAACGCATACCCGCCGGGTTCGGCCGGTACGGCCCAAAGCTGATGCCACTGCCGGCCAAGGTACGAACTGAACACGACGCTCTTGCCGTCGCGCGACCAATCGGGCCGGGCCCTCCACGTGGTTTCTTCGCGATGAATCTCGCGCGCGTCCGCACCCGGTTCGGCGCGCATGCGCCAGATGCCGCCCGTGCCGTACATGTGTCCGCGATTGGATATGAAAATGATTTCGCGCCCATCCGGCGACCACGCCGGGCTGATCTCGTGATCGAACGCGCTGTAGTAGTAGCGCGGCAGGTCGCTGCGCGTCTCGCCGGTGAGCCGCCGCACGTTGGCCAGCGCGCCGGAAGCAAAGTCCGCCAGAAAAATGTGGAAGCGCCGGTTGAATTGCGTGGAGACAAACACCACCCGCTTGCCATCCGGCGAGAATCGCGCGTCCAGATTCACCGCGCCGCCGCTGGTGAGTTGCGCGATGCGCCCGGTCGGGACGTGCAGCGCGCGCAACTCCAGCGCGTCGTTGTCGTACGCCGTGAAGAGGATCCACACGCCGTCCGGCGACACATCCGGCTGATAGTGATAGCCCGGCCCATCGGTCAATTGCTCCGCGACGTTCGTAGGGGCGCCGCTTGCTGCGCCCCTTGCAGTGCTCTTTGTGGCGCCCGCAGGCTCAACCTCCTGCCGCCATAGTGCCCCGCCCATCGAATACACTACGGACTTCGAGTCCGGCCACCACGCCACGCTCGAGGGGCCCGTGGTCAACTGCGGCAAATACATCTCGCGGTAGTAGTAGTTGTGCGGCAGGTCAATCTGCCGCAGCACCGGCTCGCGCTGAGCCTGCGCCGGCGTGACGAGCGCGGCCAGCGCGATCGCGGAGGCTAGAAATCGCATGAGATCCAAAGCTCCTGAAAAGGGCATTGCAATCGCGCCTTTTTCTACCACACTCTGCGGCGTGGGCGGCCGCAAGTTTGGTATTTTTGCGCCTGCGTTCTGCTTTGCAATTAACACCTCGCCTGCGTGGCGAGTCTCCGCAATGTTCGCGGATTTGTACGGCAACCCGTACAATCTGCTGCAGCCCAAGCGCCCGAAGTAGTTGTGGAGTGCGGCGGCTCGCCGCCGCTTTGTTTACATTGTGGCGCCGCGCGTTGCCTTTGCTGCAGCGCGCGGCGAGGGAGGCTACAGATGCCCACTAAAAATCAACGCAGCATGAGCGACGCGGCTGTCGCCGCCAAGACCGGCAAGACGTGGCGGCAATGGCTCCGCATCCTCGACAAAGGCGGCGCGCGTAAAATGCGGCATCGCGACATCGCTGCGCTGCTCCGTTCCCAGTACAAGCTGCCCGGCTGGTGGAGCCAGATGATCACCGTGGAGTACGAGCGCGCGCGCGGCTTGCGCGACGTGCATCAGACTGCGTCCGGCTACGAGGCCGGCATCAGCCGCACCTTTGACGCGCCCGTAAGCACGCTGTACAAGGCCTGGATGGATGCGCGACTGAGGCGCCGCTGGCTCGGTTCGCACAAGCTCAGCGTTACCACGGCGAATCCCGGTAAGAACCTACGGATGGCGTGGGGCACACACGGCGAGCGCGTCGAGGTGTACTTCACCGCCAAAGGCACGCGTCGCGCGCAGATGACTGTGCAGCATCGCAAGCTCGCAGCCGCCAAAGATGTCGCAGCACAGAAACAATTCTGGAGCGTCGCCCTCGGCCGATTGGGCAGAATCACGCGCGGTAGCGCGCCGGATGGATTCCGCCGGCCGGGGTTATGAACGCCGTGCACCGGGACTGCGTGCCTCTCAGACCTTGACGGATGGGTTGGCTGTGAGCTGTCGGCTGTGAGCTGTGAGCTGCTTCACTAACTCTCAGTCGCGCATATGCAGCGTGGTGTTCTGAGTTCTGAGTTGGGACGGCAACACCTACTGCGAAGTGTTAGAGTGCGACCCGTCGCGCCGGCTGGTTTACACCTGGAAGGGCGGGCCGATTGATACGTGCTCACCATCGAGCTCGAATCGGTGGCGGAAGGCACGCGGCTCAAGCTTGCGCATACCGGCTTCAAGGGCATGAAGGCGCTGATGGTAGCCATGATCATGGGCAGCGGCTGGAAAGGCATCATCAACAAGCACATTCCCGCCGTGCTCGATCGCATGGACGGCGCCGGCTCCGCCGCGCCTATCGAGAAAATGTGCAGGCAGGAGAGATTCGTAGAGGCGCAGCTTGCTGCGTCCCTCGCCGCGGGCAGTGCGGCTGTCGCGCGCCGAGACTCGCAGAGCTTCGGATTGCGGTGGCTTGACGCCGCTGTCATAGGAGCGGTACAACGCATCGGATTGATCCTACGGGCGGGGCCATGCACGCAAATAAATCGCAGGCGAGGAGGCGTCATTGACAGGTCGCACATGGATTGGCGGGATCGTCGGCGGGATTGTGCTGTTCATCTGGGGATCGATTGCGCACGTTGCCACGCCGCTGGGCGAGGCGGGCTTGAGCAACCTTCCGAATGAAGAGGTGGTGCTGGAGGCGATGCGCGCCAACATCACCCAGCCGGGACTCTACTTTTTCCCCGGCCTCGATCCGGCGCGGCGCAACGACGAAGCCGCAATGAAAGAGTGGGGAGCCAAAGCGGTCCGCGGCCCGGCCGGCATCATGGCTTTTCAGGTGCGCGGCGAGGCGGGATTGCCGCCACGCCTGTTGATCACCGAGTTCGCAAGCAATATTGCGGTCGGTCTGCTCGCGGCTTTCGTACTATCCAATATCGCCGGCAGCCTCGGCTTTCGCGCGATGACGGCCGGCGTGATCGGCCTGATCGCCGGCACGGACATTTACGTCTCGTACTGGAATTGGTACAAGTTCCCAGCCGATTACACGCTGGCGCAGATGACCATTCAAGTCGCCGGCTTCCTGCTGATGGGCGCGGCGATCGCCGCCATCGCCAAGAAGCAGTAAACGGCAACACCTGCAACACGGGGCGCGCCGGAGCTTTCAAGTCGCGCGCCTGTTCGCTCATTTGCGATTTCGCTCTGCAACCGACGATAATGGGCGCGTGGCTGCGAATCAGAATGCATTGAGTCTCGCCGCGCTGCGGCGCGACTTGCGCCGTCTCGCCAAGCCCGGCAAAGCGAAGGTGCTCCAGTGGTTCTTCAAAACCGGGCCCGGCGAGTACGCCGAAGGCGACAAATTCATCGGCGTGATGGTGCCGGAGTCGCGCGCCGTCGCTCGCCGCTATCGCGAACTGCCGCTGCGCGAGGTCACCCAACTTCTCCGCTCGCCGTGGCACGAAGAGCGCCTCGTCGCTCTCTTCATTCTGGTGGATCAATTCCAGCGCGGCAGTGCAACCGAACAACAAGCAATCTATGAACTCTATCTGCGCAGCACACCCTGCGTGAACAATTGGGACTTGGTGGATTCATCCGCAGCGTACATCGTGGGCCCGTGGCTCGCACGGCACTCGCGCACCGTGTTGCT
>JBOGNS010000394.1:0-19667 GCA_050747305.1 Candidatus Acidiferrales bacterium
GAGTAGCTGGCATTGCAGGCAATGGCGCGCAGGCTGAAAGCCTGCGCCACTGAGGACAGACCGGGAGGTCTGTCTTACTCTTTATTGACAGGTGCGGAAGCGGCGCGTATCATTTTCCCCGATACAGCGCCATAAGGCATCCGCTGCATCTCTTTCCTTGTTCGTCCCGCGTGTGGGAGTCTCCAAGGAAGGCCCGTCGGCGGCATTGTCGTCGGTGGAAATGGCGGACTGCCCGGCAATCGGCACAGGCCCTCGGCTAGTGCAACGCGAGCAGGGAGTAGGCAAGAAGAACGGAAGCGCGCAGCGAATCGCTTGCGCTTCAACCAAGGAAGCGAAGATTGAGCGCACAGGCTGGAAAGCCTGTGCTACCCGGAACGGTGAGTCCAGCCGGAAGCTGAGCTGGCTCCGTATCCCCAGGGAGGTCACTGGGATGTCGTCGCCAACCGAACGCGAAACCACACAACCCGCTGCCGAGATGGCAGAAGTCGAAACAGAAAAGCAAGAGCGCCAGCCGCAAGCTGGCGCGAGCGAGGAACGCGAACCTGCCTTTGTGGCGGAATCCTCCGCCACCGCTCCCGACGAGAACCTATCGGTTGCCGACACGGAGTCCGCCGCGCCGTCGGAGATGTCTGCGTCGCCCGAGGCGGCCGATGCCGCGATTCCGTCCGCCGTGGCCGAGGCAGCGCCGTCGCAAGGCGAGGCGGAGTCTGCTCAGGTGGAAACGACTTCCTTCAACGCGACGGAGTCGGTGGCAGCGGCAGCTACGGCAGATGCAACAGACGGACGCCGGCTGGAAGCCGGCGCTACGGACGGCGAAATCTCCGCCGAGACGATGGAACAGTTGATCGACCAATACTCGGTGCCGCAGCAAGCGGCGGCCGAGGGCCAGATCATCGAGGCGCAGGTGATTGCGCTGGATGACCGCGGCATTTTTGTGAGCTTGGGCGGCAAGACCGAGGCGCTGATTCCGGCGCAGGAGTTTGCCGACGGCGAAACACCCATCTTTAAGCCGGGCGAGACGGTGGAGGTTCAGCTCACCGACGACTCGAAAGATGGCATGCGCATCGTTTCCTATCAGCGCGCGCATCGGCGCCGGGTATGGCAGAAGCTCGACGAAGTCTTCAAGAACAACGAAACGGTCACCGGGAAAGTGGTGGACCGCATCAAGGGCGGGCTGGTGGTGGATGTCGGCGTGCGCGCGTTCCTGCCCGCGTCGCAAGCCGACGTGCGCCCGATCCACAACATCGAAGCGTGGCTGGGGCGCGAGTTGCCGGTGCGCGTGCTGAAGCTGAACCGCAAGCGCGGCAACGTGGTGGTGTCGCATCGCGTGCTGCTCGAGGAAGAGCTGAAGGTGCAGCGCGAGGCGCTGATGGAATCGCTCAGCGAGGGCGCCGTGCTGGTGGGCAAGGTGAAAAATCTCACCGACTACGGCGCGTTCGTGGACCTGGGCGGGATTGATGGTCTGTTGCACGTCACGGATATGTCGTGGGGCCGCGTCGCCAAACCGTCGGATGCTTTGCAGGCGGGCGACGAAATTGAAGTGGTGGTGCTGAAGTTCGATAAAGAGAAGGCGCGCATATCGCTGGGCCGCAAACAACTGCTGCCCGACCCGTGGCAGACGATTGCCGAGCGCTTCCCGGTTGGGTCGCGGGTGCAAGGCAAAGTGATGAGCGTGACCGACTACGGCGCATTCATCGAGCTGGAGCAGGGCGTTGAGGGGCTGGTTCATGTGAGCGAGATGAGCTGGTCGAAGCGGACGAAGCACCCGTCGAAGATCGTCAATGCGGGCGACACGGTAGAAGTGGTGGTGCTCGATATCAAGCTGGATCAGCGGCGCATGTCCCTGGGCCTGAAGCAGACCACCGAAGACCCGTGGGCCAAACTGGCCGACAAGTATCCCGTGGGCGCCACGGTGACCGGCACGGTGCGCAACCTCACCGATTTTGGCGCGTTCGTGGAAGTCGAAGAAGGCATCGACGGGCTGATCCACGTGAGCGACATCAGTTGGACCGAGCGCGTGAAGCATCCCAGCGAATCGTTCAAGAAGGGCGATACGGTCGAGGCCAAGGTTCTGAAGATTGACGGCGAGAACCGCCGGCTTTCGCTCGGCGTGAAGCAGTTGAACGATACGTGGGCCGATTGGTTCACGGCGCATCAGGTGGGCGAGGTGGTGCGCGGCAAGGTGACGCGCGCGGTGTCGTTCGGCGTTTTTGTCGAGCTGACCGAAGGCATCGAAGGCCTGTGCCACATTTCTGAAATCGAAGGGCGGCGCGACCGCGAGCGTGATCGCGATCGCGGCAGGGCCAGACCGCAGATCACCGGCGAAGGTAAGTTGCCCGGTGGGCTGGAAATCGGCGGCGAGTACGACTTCAAAGTGGTGAAGCTCAACTCCGACACGCACAAGATCGGCTTGAGTTATCGCAGCGCCAAGAAACAGGCCGAGCGTAAGGAAGTGGAGGAGTACCGCTCCTCGAAGTCTTCCTCGACGGCGACCATCGGCGATTTGATCATGGCCAAGCGCAAAGCTTCGGCGCGGTCAGCGTAAACGCCGTCATCCTGGCGGCTTGCCTTATCCCGCTGCATGGCCGAGGCGCCGCGGGAGCCGGTTCCGTGCGGTGGTAGTCGAAATAAAATAGCTGTCTTTCCCCTAAAGATATGGTATGTGAAGGGTTCCCAGCGCATTGGCTGTGAATTTTGCACGCGCCCGGAGGCGGCGAGATGAATGAGACGATGACGAAAGCCGACCTGGTGGAAGAGGTTACCCGCGTCACGGAACTGCCGCGCAAGGAGTCGGAAGAGGCGGTGGAAACCGTGTTCGAGAGCATCATCGGCGCGCTGCAACGTGACGAAAAGATCGAAATCCGCGGCTTTGGCAGCTTCCGCACACGGCAGCGGCAGGGACGCATCGGGCGCAATCCAAAGACCGGCGCCAAAGTGGAAGTGCCGCCGAAGAAAATTCCGTACTTCAAGCCCAGCAAAGAACTCAAGGACTTCGTCAACTCCGAAGCTGCTGCCGGCGCCGACGCGCCTGCGCCCGCGGCAGCCGGTTCGCGTCCGCCGCAAGGGTAAGCTCATCTCATGGATTATCTCTGGACACCGTGGCGCTACAGCTATGTGTCGGACGCCGCTAAGGATGACGCCTGCATTTTTTGTAAGCTGCTGGCAGCGGGCGACGACCGCGCCGGTCTGATCGTGCTGCGCGGCGAAAAAAACTTCGTCATCCTGAACCGCTTCCCTTACACTTCGGGCCATATGATGGTGGTACCCTACGCGCACGTGGGCGATTTCACCGCCGTGGATGCCGATACGCTAGCCGACATGATGCAGCTAGCGCAGCGCGTGCAGCGCGCGCTGGCCGCCGCGTACAAACCGGAAGGCTACAACCTGGGCATGAACCTCGGCCGCTGCGCCGGCGCCGGCATCACCGGCCACGTCCACCTGCACGTGCTGCCGCGCTGGAACGGCGACACCAACTTCATGGCCACCGTCGGCGAAACGCGCGTCCACCCTGAGGAACTCACACAGACTTATCACAAGCTGCGGGTCGCGCTGACCGGCAAAGAAAACCCGTGATAACACTTCGGAAATCGAAGGTAGAATACGCGCTGGCGTCTGTGCTAGCGTCGCATCATCCGGGGGGTATTTTGACCGAACTCGAAGTATTCCATTTCCATGAAGACCGCGAGAACTTCGAGGCCTTCGGGCAATCGAACGGCGGGCGCTACTGGTTTGCGCGCGACCTGATGCAAATGCTGGGGTACGAGTCGTTCGCGGCGTTCAAGGGGGTTGTGAACCGGGCGATCGCGACCTGTGCAACTTTAGGCATCCCGATTGAGAATAACTTCATCCCGGTACAGCGCGAGATTGACGCGCAATCTTTCGACGATTATAAGCTCTCGCGATTTGCCTGCTATCTGGCCGCGATGAATGGAGACGTCAAGAAACCCCAGGTGGCAGCAGCCCAAGGGTACTTTGCGTCTGTCGCGGAAGCCGTTCGTCAGTACATTCAGAGCGCCGAGAATGTAGAGCGGGTTTTGATTCGCGAGGAACTCTCGGATCGGGAGAAATCCCTCAGTGGCGTGGCTCGAGAGGCGGGCGTGGTCAACTACGCTTGGTTTCAGAATGCAGGATACCGCGGTTTGTACAACATGGATTACAACTTGCTGAAACGACTCAAGGGCGTGCCCGACGAACGGTCGTTGCTCGATTTCATGGGTAAAGAAGAGCTGGCGGCGAACTTGTTTCGCATCACGCAAACCGAGGCCAAGCTTCGCAACGGTGGAATTTCGGGCCAGTTTCCAGCCGCAGTGGTTGCCGAGCGCGTCGGTCGCAAGGTGCGCCAAACCATGCGAGAGATCAGCGGCACCGCGCCAGAAAGCCTCGCAATCGCTGAAGATATCCGCATTGTGAAAAGCGGCTTGAAGAAGACGCATCGCGAGTTCGGGAAGCTCGATAAACGACATCAGAAGCGCCTCCCCAACCAGCCGAAGAAGTGATTGCGTCATACAATCTGAGGTTCTCCCTTGTTTCTCGACCTGACGGAAGAGCAGAAGCTGCTGCAAAAGACGGTGCGCGAGTTTGCCGAAGCGGAAGTGAAGCCGCTGGCGCGCGAGTTGGATGAAACCGGCGAATTCCCCCGCGACACTTTCAAGAAAGCGGCCGAGCTGGGCCTCACCGGCATCGCCTTTCCCGACGAGTATGGCGGCGCGGGCTTCGACCACATCAGCTACGCCATTGTGATCGAGGAAATTTCACGCGCTTGCGCGTCCACTGGTGTGATCTTGTCCGTGCAGAATTCGCTTTTCTGCGACCCCATCTACCGCTTCGGCACCGAAGAGCAGAAGAAAAAGTTTCTCGTACCCTACGCGCGCGGCGAGAAAATCGGCTGCTACGCGCTCACCGAGCCGCAAGCCGGCTCGAATGCCGCCGCCCTGCAAACCAAAGCCGTGCGTCACGGCGATAAATACGTGATCAACGGCACGAAGGCGTGGATCACCAACGGTGGCGCGGCCGATGGCGCGATTGTGTACGTCAACACGGCGCCGGAAAAGGGTGAAAGGGGCATCACCGCGCTGGTGGTGGAAAAAGGCACGCCGGGATTCAAAGTAGGCAAAGAGGAAAAGAAACTCGGCATCAACGCCACCGCCTGCACCGAGCTATCGTTCACCGATTGCGAAGTGCCGGTTGCCAACCGCATCGGGGACGAAGGTCAAGGCTACAAAGTGGCGCTGGCAACACTCGATGGCGGGCGCATCGGCATCGCCTCGCAAGCCGTGGGGATCGCGCAGGGCGCGTTTGACGAGGCGCTGAAGTATTCGCAACAGCGCACCGCGTTCGACCAGCCGATCGCGAATTTTCAGGCCATTCAGTTCATGCTCGCGGACATGGCCACGGAGATCGATGCGGCGCGGCTGCTGGCGCGCAAAGCGGCGTGGAAGCAAGACACCGGCGCGCGCTTTTCGTTGGAAGCGGCCACGGCAAAACTTTTTGCCAGCGAAATGTGCACGCGCGTCACGCACAAAGCGATCCAGATTCACGGCGGCAACGGCTACAGCCGCGAGTACCCCGTCGAGCGCATGTACCGCGATGCGCGTGTCACCGAGATCTACGAAGGCACCAGCGAAATTCAGCGCCTGGTGATAGCGAATTGGGTGTTGAAGTCTTGCTGAAGTCTGCCGCTCACAGCCGACAGCTTACAGTCGAGAGTCAAGAGTTTTGAGTCGAGAGCAGGTGAAGCCGCTGCTTGCGGCCGCCCATTGGTTTGTCTAGTGCCGCTAAATTAGTTTCCTGTGGGAATAACCGAACTTTTCTCCACCATGAGCACGACGGTGGGCACGGGCGCGCTGGGATTGTGCATCACGCCGCGCGGGACCATAAATCCTTGCTGCGGGCCCAGTTCCACTGTGTGGTCTTCGAGTTCGATGATGAACCTGCCGCTGAGCACCAGGAAGAATTCATCTTCATCGTCGTGCTTGTGCCAGTGAAACTGACCGTGAACAATTCCCAGGCGCACCACCGCGTCGTTCACCTGGCAGAGCGTCTGGTTGAACCACTTTTCTTTGCAGGCCGCGACCAGAGCAGGCACGTCAATCAACTCGAGCGGGCCGAATTTCGTATCGGTGTGGATGCTGTATTTTGATGGCGTAGCCACGGAGCACCTCCAGGGATATTCTAGAGAGTTAGACGCCCGACCGCGCAGAAACCGGGTGCGTTGAGCGTCTGATTGGAGAGGCAAATTGGGAGGGCGCCCATGCGCATGCAGATCGAGCGGCTGGTTTCCTGTTTCGAGGGCGGGGCGCTTACGCGCCGCGACCTGATTGCGGGCTTGGTGGCGCTGTGCTCGTCGGCTTCTCTCGGGGCGAGCGCGGCGCCGGCGGCGGGCGGCGCTGCGGCTCACTTGGGTGTGGGAACGCAGTCGAAGCCGGAGCCACCGCAGGCCAAGGAGGAGCCTATTCCCGTGAGCGGGTTCGACCACCTCGCATTGCGCGTTGCGGATTTGCCGCGGTCCATCGCGTTCTACCGCGACCATCTCGGGGGAAAGATCACCAGCCAGTCGTCCAACGCAGCATTTCTCGATGTTGGCGAGCACTGGATTGCACTGTTTGGACGCGGCGCGCGAAGCACCGGCTTCCCGGCAACGGAGCCCGGCGTGGACCACATCTCATTTCATTCCACCCAGCATCGCAGCCTCGACGAACGCATGGGCGTGCTGCGCGCGCACAGGCTCGATCCCAGCTCCCCAGCAGGCTCCAACCGCGTCTATTTCCGCGACCCCGACGGCGTCATCCTGCAACTCAGTTAAAAGCAATCGCAGATGAACGCAGATAACCACGGATGAACGCTGATTTAGGTGGCGTTTTAACTAAGCCCCCAAAAGTACGGGCCCCGGTTGCCCGGGGCCCGTGCAGGCACAGGATGCAGTTTGGTTAGAAGTCGTAGCGCAGCGCAAACTGCATTTCGCGCGGCGAGCTACGTTCGCCAGTAATGTTTCCGAACTGGCTGGAATTGATGTTGGCGTTTGGCTCCAGGAAGCTGACGTGGTTGAACGCGTTGAAGGACTCCCACCGGAATTGCAAACGGTGAGATTCCGACCACGGCATGCGGAAGCTCTTCAGCACCCCGAGGTCGACGTTCCAGAAACCCGGCCCTAACAGGTTGTTGCGATTACCGATTTCTCCGTGAGTCGGATTGCGGAAGGCGGCGAGCGTGGCGGTCGGGTCAGCGAAGAACTGAATCGTGCTGGTACTGCCTGAACCAACCGAATGGATGTTGCCCTTCAGAGCAGAACTGGAGCCAATCAGAACCCCGGGACTGTTGAAGTTAAAACCGACGGGGAAGGAACCGGTGGTCGTGCGGAAAGCAAAGCCGGTGCGCCACGTGGAGATACCGGAAACTTGCCAACCGCCGATGACGTGATCGAGCCACGTTGGAGCGTTACGGCCCAGCCAGCGCCCTCGCCCAAAGGGCAGCTCGTAGATCCAGTTCGAATTGATGATGTGCCGCACGTCAAAGTCCGAGTTGCCGCGGCACACGCGGAGATTGCGCAGATCGCAGATCAGACCGCCCGCCACCGTGTTGGTCACGCTCGACTGGTTATCAATCGAATGCGACCAGGTGTAGTTGAAGTCGAACTGGAGACCCTGGGAGAACTGGCGACGCAGGCTGACCAGCATCCCTTGGTAGGTGGAAGAGGCGAAGTTCCCGTTGTAGATGTTCGTCGAGAACTGCCCGCTCATCCCGACGTTGGCGTCCAGCAAACCGGCGCCGTAGAGAGCCTGAATGGTATCGGAGGTGTCGCCGATTTCCACCAGCGAACCCAGAGCTCCCGCTACAAGCGCGGTGCCCCCGACACCGATCTGATTCTCAAACCACGGCTGCGGTGTGATCGCAGTGCCCGCCAGAAGGTTAGCCTGCAGGGCATTCATGGCCGCAATCATGAACTGCCCCGAAGCGTTGTCTCGGAAGTCAAAAATTTGGGCTGCATCCCCTTGCGAGAACAGCTTGCGGCCCAGCCGGCCAACGTACGAGACCTCGAGGAAAAGGCGCGCAGGCAATTCGCGCTGCACGCTCAAGTTATAGACGTACGAGTAGGGGGTGCGGAAGTCTCGTGGAATGGCGAAGTTGAACTCGCCCGTTTGGTTCCCGGTGGGGAAACCCGTGCTGTCCACGAAGGGTGTGAAGGGACGGGTGATGACCGGCGGCGCGTTTGTCACAGGCAACGAGGTGAAGCTCGTGAATCGCGGGTCGTTCAGCAGGGCCAGGAACGGATCGGCATCTCCGAACGAGGTGCTCGACGAGTTGTCAAACAAGTACGAGACCTGGTCCTGGATGAATGTGATGGCTCCGGCTACACGATCATACGTCACCGCACCACCCAGCCGCAGGGAAGTCTTGCGGTCGCCAAATAGCCAGCCGAGCGGGCCTTCGCGGAACGACGGGTTGTAGGCGATGCTGAAGCGCGGCGCCCAGTTGTTCAAATCGGGCTCCGAGTAGCCTGCGGCGTTATTACCCTGGCCAGCCAAGTCATAGCGGAGGAAAGGCTCGGCGTTAGGGCCGCTGACTCCATTGGCGGCGTTCAGCGCCCGGATCGTGATCAAGTTTCCAAAGTCTATGTCATTGGACGCCTGGAAGCCGTCCACTTCGTAGGGAACCGAATAATACGCCCAACGAACGCCGAAGGTGATCGTCAGGTCCTGCCTGACCCTCCACGTATCCTGGAAATACGCTTCGTATTCGTTATAGGCGAAGTTGCGGTTCTTCCCCGTGCCGGGCGCAAACGCTGTGCCGGACGGGTCATAGTTGAAGCTGGTCGAGATAGAGGCAAATCGCCCAGTCAGGAACGTGAACATACTGTCCCACTGGCTGCGGGAGGTTGCGCTGTTCGCGATATTCGGGATCCCGAAAACCGCTGTGTTCGGGCGAAGGTGATTGCCTGTTGTGGTGGTGCCTCCGGCACACTGTCCGCCGCCAACTGGCCGGCCGCACAGCGCGGATGTCAATCCGCCCAACCCAACACTAACGAAGTTGAAGTCATTCGTGAGTTGCGACTTTTGGCGGATGGGCTTGAAGGAGCCTCCGAACTGGAAATTGTGATTCCCTTTCAGATAGTTGAAGTCATCGCGGATAGTCGGTACCGGAACATCGCGACCCTGGCTGCTCAAACCCACGAAAGGTGCGCTAAGGCCACTGAACGTAAAACTGTTGGGGAACGATGGGCGTGAAGTACGGTTGAACGCGAAGACTTGCTTGGTGATGCCGAAGGTGGCCTGGTTGACCGCGTTCGAGTTGACGGTCCAGGTGTGGCCGATGGCGTACGACCAATCCCTGCTGGTGCTATTGGTGGACTTTTCGTCGCCTGGGAACTGCTGAATCGGACCGTCGGTGCGGTCTTGTTCGAACCGCTGGATGTTGAACCGGCCGAACAGCTTGTGACTGCCGACATTGTAGTCAATGCGATTCGTCCAGATATTGTCCTTCAACGTAACCGGGGAATTGAAACGGATGCCCCCCGTGTATGACACCGTTCCCTCCCAAGCCGAGCTGGCCAACCGGGTAACGTGAAGACAGCGTGCTCAGGATGCCGGATGCCGCACCGATGCTCGCCGGATCAATCATCGCCACTTCTGCCGGCGTGAGAATGGTAATGCAGCTTGGCGCCGTTTGCAGGGTGCTGGTGGCTCCGCAGCCCGGCCCGTCGTTCACGTAGGCCACGCTGCCGTTAAACACGTGCTGAAGCGGGGCCGTGCGCTGGTTGGTGAACTGGCTGTTTTGCCTGCGAGCCTCATAATCGGAGAAGAAGAACAGCCTGTCGCGCAGAATCGGACCGGAAAAGTTGCCGCCGAACTGGTGGCGACGAAGCGTCGGGCGGGGTGTCCCAGCTTTGTTGTTGAAGAAGCTGTTAGCCGCAAAAGCTTCGTGACGCCAAAAATAGCGCGCCGAGCCATGCCAATCGTTAGAACCGCTCTTGGTAACCAGCGTGATTTGTGCCCCGCCGCTACGCCCGTCGGTCGCGGCCGGGTTCGCGGAAACCGTGCGGAATTCTTGGATGGTATCGATGGGAGCCTGGCCCACGACGGTGAAGGCAAACCCGCCGGCCATGTCGTTTACGTCCAAACCGTCCAAGGTGATGTTGCCCTGGTCGGTACGCGCGCCAGTTACGGCGCCGTCGCGGTTCGCGCCGCCACCGGTGTTAGCGACCACGCCAGGTTGCAGGCCGAGCAAACGCGCTGGGCTATTGCGCAACGAAAGCGGCAGGTCCTGAATGCGCCGGGTTTCGATCGCATTGCCGATGGTTGCGTCGGTCGTGTTGATGGTTGCTGCGCCAGCACTCTCCACCGTGACAACCGCGCTGACTTCGCCAATCTCGAGCATCGCGTTGCGCGTGCCCGTGGTATTGACAGCGACTGCCACCTCCACGATGGAGTGCTTCTTGAAGCCCTCCTTGGCGAACGTAATCGTGTAACCGCTGGCTGGGCGCACTCGAACGAACAGGTACACACCCAAGTCGTTCGTGGTCGCTTTCTGTACCGCGCCCGTTTGTGTATCGGTGAGGGTGACTTCCACCCCGGGAATCACCGCGCCCGAACCATCTGTAACCACACCCGTCAGCGACGCAGTCTGTTGCGCGGCGACCGGTGCGGGCAGGATTGTAAACAAGCAGTACATCACCAGGCACAAAACTGCAGGGACAACCTTTCTTTGGGTCATCTATTTGTTCTCCTCGAGATCTGGGCCAAAGGAACCAAAGAAGTGCTCAGATGCTCAGATAGGGATTCGCCGGAAGGCAGCCTCCAGCGAACGAATGCCGATTGCCGGGCAGACCGAAGCTGATTTGCTGGTGCTGGCAACACGACCCCTGCCAGTTTCTCTGCAATGCGCCTTCCAGTCACGTAACACACTTCTTACTTCCCATCTCATGTGGCTTAGAATAAGTAGCTTCCCTAGCCAAGACGGTGAGCGCAGCGCAAGGCGGCTACCCCAACTCATCAGCGAAATGAGGTGAAAATATGTAGACCGCTACCAAAAACGGGATTGGAAAGGCGACTTATCGGGGCGACATCGCTTCTGGGCTCACAACGCGCGGTGTGCGGATGGCGTAGAGGTGGCGCTCGGCGCGGATGTACATTGTGCCTTCGCTGATGGCGGGGGTGGACATCAGCAGCTCGCCGATGGGATTGCTGGCCAGCAACTCGAACTTTGGCCCGGCTTTCACTACGAACATGTCGCCATCCTCGCTGGGCAGATAGATCTTGCCGTCGGCCGCAACCGGCGAGCCGCTGAAGCCGCTGCCGTGGTGCGGGATGCGCTGGCGATAAATTTCCTTGCCGCTGCGCAGCTCGTAGCAGTCGAACACGCCGTCGTTGTTCAGCACATAAAGGTAGTCGCCATAGATGAGCGGCGTAGGCATGTAGGAGCCGCGGCCGGTGACGCTCCACACGACGTGCTGGTTCGACGTGGCCCCCTGCGGCAGCGAAATGTCCCCGTTGGCGCCCGCGCGTATCACGTAAATCGGCTTGGTGGGACGGCGGCCACTGGCCACAACAATCAAGTCATCTTTGAAGACCGGCGTGGGCGCAGTGATTTGCGAGGTAGGGCCGAGTCTCCACAACTCTTTGCCAGTGGTCGGATCGTAGCCGCGGATGAAGTTCGAAGCGTTGGTGATCAGTTCGGCGCGAGCCTTGCCAGGATAGATTGTAGGCGTGCCCCACGACGGTAGTTCGTTGCGCTCGGCCTTCCATACCGTCTCGCCGGTTTTGATGTTCACCGCCAGCAGAAAGTCTTCCTTCTGCGTGTCGCACTGCACGATGACAAGGTCTTTGTAGATGATGGGCGAACTGGCGTTGCCCCACTCATAGTCCGGCACGTCGTAAGCGCCGGCGTTGAGGTGGCCAAGATCCTTCTTCCACGCCAGCTTGCCGTCGACGGTGAAGGCGTAAAGCCCCTGCGAGCCGAAAAATGCCACGACGTAGCGGCCGTCGGTGGCCGGAGTGGAGTTGGCGTAGGTGGCCTTGATGTGACGCTTCTCGACGGGCGTGCCTTCATAGGCCGTGCGCTCCCAAAGGATTTTTCCGGTGCGCTTGTCGAGTGCGAGCACCATCCACTTCTGCACCGACTTGTCCTCTGACGCGGTGCCAGCGCCGTAAAGGCCGGGCTTGAACGTTGCGCCGCCCTTGCTGCTGACGGCGGCAGTAACGAAGATTCGGTTGCCCCAGACCACCGGGCTGGAATGCGCGAGCCCGGGAATCGCCGCTTTCCACGCGATGTTGACGCCCTTCGCGCCGTCCCAGGTCGCGGGCAGGTTCTGGCCTTCGGCCGTGCCGGATGCATGTGCGCCACGAAATGAGGGCCAGTCGTTTTCGCCGGCTGGCGCGGCGTCGGCGACTGACGCGAGCGACAGTAGTAGTGACGCCGCCTTCGACGCGGTTTTAATGCGCATGGGAGTGACATCCCCGGAGGGATCGTAATCGTGTCCGCTCCGAACCGTGGCGCTAACGCGCTTCAGCGGGACGCAACGGGATCGTCATCGGCTGTGCCTCTTCCGCGGCACCGCTGCTGGTCATGTGGCAGCGGCCGTCAAAGGTACCGCCAGGCTCGATCACCAAACACGGCGTGTGGATTTCCCCGTTCACAATACCCTTCGCCTGAATCTCAACTTTGCCCTTGGCGTGAATCCCACCGCGAATGCGGCCGCCCACTGTGACGTGATTGCCTTCGATCTCGCCCTCGAAATCAGTGTTCTCGCCAAGAATTAGCGCCTCGGCGGAAATGATGGTGCCCTTCATTTTCGCGTCGAGGCGAAATGTGCCTTGCACCTCGAGCGTGCCTTCGACCTTGACGCCTTTGTCGAGAAAGCCGGTCCAGTCACTCGGATCCACGTCCTTACCCCCCAGTTTCCACGCCATAGCACTCTCCTCCTTTTGAAACCATACAGGGAAGGATAAGCACGCGGCGCAGTTACTACACAACTAGTTTGTGCGGCCGAGAATCCGATCATACAACCCCATCAGATGGCTGCCGTCATAGAATTCTATGACCAGCTGGCCAGCACGCTTGCCGCGCGGCGGGCGCAGCAGCACACGCGTGCCCAGTTCGCGCTCGAGTTGCTCAAGCGCCGCGCGCGTGTTGGCGTCATGCTGTGCGGCTGCAGCTTCGCTTGGTACGCGCGCCTTGCGCGAAGCGAACCGCTCAAGTTGCCGTACCGTCAGCGCGCCTTTTGCGGCGCGCTGCGCGAGCCCGAGGCGCAGTTTGAGGTCGGCGATCGCAAGCAGTGCGCGCCCGTGGCCGGCGCTCAGCTTCCCTTCTTCAATTTGCTGCTGGATTTGCGGCTCCAGCTTCAGCAAACGCACCGCGTTCGCTACGGTGGCGCGGTCTTTTCCTGTGCGTGCGGCCACGTCTTCCTGCGTGATATGAAATTCAGTCATCAGCCGGTCGAAGGCGCGCGCTTCCTCGATGGGATTTAAGTCTTCGCGCTGTATATTTTCCACCAACGTAATTTCCAGCGCTTGCTCATCGCGCACGTCGCGGATTACCGCGGGCACGCGCGTGAGCCCGGCGCGCTGCGCGGCGCGCCAGCGGCGCTCGCCGGCCAGAAGTTGGAAGCGGGCGCCGCTGGGGCGCAATACCAGCGGCTGAATGATTCCTGTCGAGCGGATGGATTGTGCCAGCTCTTCGAGCGCCTCTTCGCGGAAGCGCACGCGGGGCTGATACGGGCTTGGCTGGATCAGATCAATATCAACCATTCGCTGACCGCCATTATCTACACTTGTAGTAATGACGGCAGTCGGCTGCGTCTGTGCCTCCGGTTCAGGTTCCCGAATGAGCGCGCTCAACCCCTTGCCCAACGCGGTTCTGGCCATTGAGGATAACCTCCTTTGCGAGTTGCATGTAGGCTTCCGCGCCTTTACTATGTATGTCGTAAAACAGGATTGGCTTGCCGTAGCTTGGCGCCTCCGCCAGCCGAACATTGCGCGGCACGATGGTCCTAAAAACCTGCGAGCCAAAGAAGCTGTGCAGGTCTGCCGCGACTTGGCGCGATAGATTGGTCCGCTCGTCGTACATCGTGAGCAAAATGCCCTCGATGGAGAGAGTTGGATTCAGCGTGCGCCGGATGCGCATCAAGCTGTCGAGCAGCTCCGAAACGCCCTCAAGGGCGAGATATTCGCACTGGATCGGAACTAATACAGAATCGCTGGCGCAAAGGGCATTCAGGGTGAGTAGATCAAGCGCCGGCGGACAGTCGAGGAGGATGAAGGAGTAGCTCTGTCGAAGCGGCTCGACAATCTGCTTTAGGCGGTACTCGCGCTGCTCGACTCCAACCAGCTCAACTACAGCGCCGACGAGATTCTTATCGGAGGGAATGAGTTCCAGACCTTCCACATCAGTTTTCTGCGTGATTTTCGAGAGCGGTTCGTTGAGGATCAGGGCATGGTAGAGCGAGCGCCGCGCCGGGTCTTTGGCGAAGCCGAGACCGCCCGTGGAGTTGGCTTGCGAGTCGCAGTCGATGAGAAGCGTACGCCTTTCGGAAGCGGCGAGAGATGCGGCGAGGTTGATGGCAGTGGTTGTTTTTCCCACGCCACCTTTCTGGTTGGCGATGGCGATGATTCTGGCGGAGTTTTCCCCGTCCCCCATGTTGTCGGAGAATCTAGCAGTGTTTGAAGGCGTGTGCAAGATGTTTCACGTGGAACAGGATTGAGGCGTCGTGGACGCCCGTAGGCGATGTTCCCGCTTGTGAACGTGGGTATTTTTTGCCCAACGGATTCCATGATTTGCATTTCGTAGCCGCACGGGCTTGCTATTCCATGTTAGGCTTGTTCCACGTGAAACAATATCTCTGCTCCCGACGACGCTGAACTCCTAAGTCTCGCCGGACTTGCGCAGATCCATTTTCCGCCCGCTTAGCACAACGCGATTCCTCGACAATGGAATTGGCGCCGGATCGGCCCAGCTCCAACCGGCGATACGGCTCGCCGAAATAGCGTCCTCCCGGCCTAGCCACAAGAGCGTCTGCGCGCCGACATTTGCCGCGCGGCCGGCCCACGAAAGCAGCCCGCTGAGGTCACCGACAGCTCGCGCCACTATGCAATCCGCTGCCGACGCCTCATCCATGTCCTCAATGCGCCTCCGAAGCACCTCAACGTGGGAAAGCTCCAGCAGACGCGCGATCTCCGACAGAAAGGCGGCCTTCTTCGTAACTGGTTCTATCAATTTGACATGCAGCGATGGACGGAGGATCTTCAACGGAAGGCCGGGGAAGCCGGCGCCACTGCCAACATCAAAGATGGTTCCGCCAGAGCCTTCCAGGAACTGCGCGCCAAACATGGATTCGCCGAAGTGCCGCCGCAGGATCTCATGTGGGTCGGTGACGGCCGTAAGGTTAATTCGCTGATTCCAAAAGAGAAGCGTCTTGACATACAAAGCGATCTGGCGGCCCTGATGATCGTCCACATTGACGCCAAAGGGCGCCAGTTGTGAACGAATCGCGGCTAGTGGTATCTCCATTATATCTTATAGCTAATTACCGGTGACCTCGCTTGACTCTGCCTTGGCAGGTGCGCCTCGCAGCATCCGCGGCGCCAGCAACCCGGCGATCAGGTCGGTGACCAGGTGTGCGATCATCGGCGCCACCAGGCTGCCGGTCCACAACCGCACCGCCGCCAAAACCAGCCCGACCACGAACGTGACGACGATGCCTCTGCGTCCCTGGTATGCATGCGCCGCGGCGAACAGCAGCGCGGAGCCGGCAATTGCGGCGGCCGCAGAATCGCCGAAGGCCCGGTAGAAAGCGCTGAAAACAAAGCCGCGGTAAAGAAACTCTTCGCACACGGCGACAGTGACAACCAAGCCGACAAACGCGAGCGCTTCCAGGGAGTCCTGCGGGAGCAGCTTGCGCGCCATCTCGCCGACGAAGCCTTGTTCGGCGCGGGGCACCCGCGATAGAGCGCGCAGGCTGAAGAGTTGCTGACCCGCCAGCAGCAAGGTGAGTGTCGCCGTCACGGCGAACGTAAGCCCGGGATAGGGCACAGCGATACCCACTTCGCGCAGGCTGATGCCATGCGCAAAACAGCGCCAGGCGACGAGTGCGGCCAGCGCCCATTGCATGGCAATCGTGGAGGCATAAATGGTGAGCCGGTCCATCGTTGAAAGCGCCGGCGCGGCCAGCAACTCACGCACGCGCACAGCGCCGCGCCACGGCACCAAGACGCCGAGCACAGCGAGAATCAATACGAAATCCCACGGCATGGCTGGTATGAAAGCACAGAAAAGGGGACGGTGACCAGTGGCGCGGATCAGTGGCCAGTGAGCGGTGAACTGGGATCGGTAAGCGGCGGTAAAAAGTGGAATCGCCAGGCAAGGAAAGCTACGCGCGCTGGGCCGGCAACTCGTAGGAGCCGCAGTTCCTGCCATTGGCTCGCGATTTTAGTTCGCGTCTCGAGCGGCTTCTGCCAGTTCCGAATCGGCGGGGAAGAGGCGGCGGCCCTTTTCGATGGCGGCGCGCGCGTCGTGCGGACGGCCGAGCCGGCGATAGACGTCGGCGATGGCTATGTACACACCCGCTTCGGTGTCCGGATCGAGGCGCACCACGTGCTCGAGGTGAGGCAGCGCGCGATCAAACTGGCCAGCTTGACGAAAAATTTCGCCGAGGTTGCGGTGCGCGGAGTAGTTGTAGGCGTCGATGGCGAGCGCGCGCGTAAAATATTCTTCGGCGCCGGTGAGATCGCCGGTGCGCATCAGGACTTCGCCCAGCGCGGAAAGTTCGTCCTCAGTGGGATCCATTGCGGTGACCCGCTGCTGCCATGGCAGCGCGGCGGCCCAGTTGGCGCGAGAGCGTTCCAGATTGCGCATGCCTTCGAGCGCCGGACGATAATTGGGGTCGCGCGCCAAAATCTGCCGGAAGAGCAGCGCGGCGGTGTCGAAGTCAATCTGCTTGCGCGCGAGCTCGCCCAAGGCGTGGACCGCCTCGAGCGACGCGGGGTCCAGCGCGAGGGCCGCGCGGAATGCCGAGCGCGCGTCGGCATAGCGGTTTTGCTCGAGGGCAACGCGGCCGCGTACCAGTTCCAACTCAACCGTGGATGGCGCGCCCGCCAGCGCGCGGAGGAAACGCTCGGCGTCGCCTGTGTCTTCGTTGTTGAGCATGGTTTCTGCGGCGCCGAGCATGGCCAGATGGGGATCGTCAATCTGCACGACACCGGGAACGAGTTGCGCGCGGTGCTGCCAGATCCGCTCCGCGTTCTCGCTATCGAGCGACGGCGCCAGCAGGGCGCGCGGCGCGTTGTATTCGAGTTGGGTGCGGTCATCCGTATTGCGCGAGGCGCCGGCGATGAAGCGGCGCACGCCGGCATCATCGAGACGGTGAAAGCCGAGGATGCCCTGCGGTCGCCGCATGCCGATCTCCTCGAAATCCGAACGCAGGCCTTCGTAGCGCCAGAGGACGTGGAGGCGATCCAGTTGCAGCGGTTTGGCTTCCAGTTGCGCCAGGAGCAGATAATCCGAACTGGCCGCGCGCCACAACGACACTTGCGGAAAGTGCGGCGCCAGCGTGGCCAGAATCATGCGGAAGTCGTCGGGAAAGAGCGAATAGGCTTGCACCCACTGGACAAAGAGGCCGCCGGGGGCGAGCCGCGTCTTGGCTTCACGGTAAAATTCGTCAGTGAAGAGTGCCGAGACGCCTGCGATCCACGGATTCGAGGGCTCCGAGACAATCAGGTCGAATTGCTCGCGCGTGGTCAGCAGGTAGTTGCGTGCGTCGTCGAGGACGATTTCCAGGCGCGGGTCAGCGACGACGCCACGGTGCAGCCTGCCGAGGTACTGCGAGGCTTCGATTACTGCCGGCTCGATCTCGACGCACACGATGCGCTCGACTTCCGGGTGCCGCGAGACGGCAGAAACCGTCATGCCGCTTCCGAAGCCAATCACCAGCACGCGCTTGGGCGCGGGATGGAACACGGCGCCGAGATGGCCGACGAGCAGTTGGGTGACGGCATCGCGCGGCGAGGCATCCACTTTACCGTTGGTGCGGAGGGCGACGTAGTCTTGGGCGCGGGTGACGGAGATCGTAGCGTTGAGGCCGTCCTTGGCGAATACTACGTCAGTAGTGGCTGTCATCTCCGCCAGCGTCAGCTTCTCGTCATGGTAGTCCCAATAGACCATGGTGCCGAAGGTGGCCAGCGCACGATCGTAAAATGCGCCACTTGCAGCGAGGATGCATCCGCCCAATAGCAGCCCCTGTGTTGCGAGGGCAAGCGTGGCGCGCCTCGAGTGCCGCAGTGCGAGTGCCCCGGCGAGCGCCAGGTTGGCGATGGCCGTGAACGCCACCAAGCGGTAGCTTCCTACCGCAGGCACCAGCCAGAAGCCGGCGGCGATTGCGCCAACGATCGCACCGATGGTATTCGCCGCATAGCCGCGCCCCACAACGGCACCGTGCCGGCCGGAAGTCTCCGGGCGTCCTGCAATCAGCAGCATCACCACGGGGAAGTTAAAGCCGAAGACCAGCGCAGCCGGCAGCATTGCGGCGGCGCTGACTTCAAACTGCGCCAGCAACAGGTTCTCGAAATTCGCGCCGCCGAGACGCAAGACGCGCGGAAGCAACTCGGGGAATCGGTTGTAGAAGTAGAGAAAAACCAGCGCGGCGGCCGCGGTCAGCGTCTGCGTGGCGGCGAAAGTGCCCAGGGTGACGGGCCGGCCGAGCTTCAGCCAAAGTTCAAAGGCCATCGTGCCGAGCACGATTCCGGCGAGGAACACGGCCAGCATCACGGTGAAGGCGTAGGTGGAGCTGCCGAGGTGCGTCGCAAGCAGGCGCACCCACGCAACCTCGTAAACAAATGCTGTAGCGCCGACCGCCGCGAATGCGGCCAGCAGCCATCGTTGCGAAAGCTGCGAGGCCGTTGCGGGCGGTGTGGCAGAGGCGGCGCGGACTGCCGTCGGGACGATAGAGGCAGCCACCTCGTCGGTGGGATTCAGAGCCGGTGACGGCGCAACGAGCCAGAAGCGCGAAGCGGCCAGCGCCATCGCTCCGGCAATTACGTTCAGGGTCGCGGCAAACAATACGGTCTGGCGCAGGCCAAGCCCCGGCAGCAGCCAGAATCCGGCGGCCAGTGTGCCGGTTACCGCGCCCAGAGTGTTCACCCAGTAAAGGCGGCTGACGCGCGCGCCAAGTTCAGCGGAGTTCCGCGTAAGTCCGCGCACCATAATCGGCAGCGTGCCGCCCATGAGAAACGTCGGCACAAATAGCACCAGCGCCGCACCCCCGAAACGCAAGGCGGTGAGCGCGGGCATCCAGCCTTCTACCAGCGGATAGCTGCCTACGTAGAGCAGCCGGACGCCGGCTAAACCTGCCAGCGACAGCACGCCAGAGGCAGCCACGCCCAGCTCGATCCATCCGTACAGCGCGACGGGATTTGAGTGGCGTTCGCTCCAGCGGCCGAGCAGCGCGCTGCCGGTGGCCAGTCCGCCCATAAAAACAGCGAGCACGGTCGCGATGGCGTAGACCGTATTGCCAAAGACAAGCCCAAGTGCCTTGCCCCATGCCACCTGGTACACGAGTCCGGCGGCGCCGGAGAGGAAGAAGCAAAGCAAAACGAGAAGGACCGCGAAGCGGGATACGTTGGAGCCAGTGGCCAAGTCCGTCCGCTGGCATCGTAGTGCCGCAACATTGCAGTGTCAAACGTGTG
>JBOGNS010000395.1:0-2344 GCA_050747305.1 Candidatus Acidiferrales bacterium
CTTCGGCAAAGGCAATTTTTTCCTCGAAGTGCAGGATCAGGGGCTGGAAATCGAGAAGCGCGTGAACACCGACCTAGTGCGCCTCTCGAAAGAAACCGGTATTCCGCTGGTGGCCACCAACGACTGCCACTACCTCACGCAGGCCGACTCGCGCGCGCAGGAAGTGCTGCTGTGCATCCAGACCGGAAAGACGATGAGCGAACCAAACCGCATGAAATTCGCCACCGACCAGTTCTATTACAAGACAGCGGAAGAAATGGCCCGCGTGTTTCGCGAGCTGCCGGATGCGCTGGAGCGCACCGTAGCCATTGCCGACCGCTGCCACGTGAAAATCGAGCGGGTAAGCAACCCCTTCCCGGAATTTCAAGTGCCCGCGGGCGAAACGGCTGACAGCTATTTCGAGAAGATCGCCAAGCTGGGTTTTGCGGAGCGCGTGCCGCACCTGGAGGCGCTGGCGGCACAGGGGCGGCTGCGGCGTCCATTGGCGGAATATGAGCGGCGGCTGACGGACGAGATCGCGATGATCCAGCAGATGCGCTTCTCCAGTTATTTCCTGATCGTATGGGATTTCATCCGCTACGCGCGCGCGCAAGGCGTGCCGGTGGGGCCGGGCCGCGGGTCGGCAGCGGGCAGCTTGGTGAGTTACGCGCTGCAAATCACGGACGTGGATCCGCTGCAATACGATTTGCTGTTCGAACGGTTCCTCAACCCGGAGCGGGTTTCGCTGCCCGACATTGACATTGACTTCTGCATGCTGCGGCGCGGCGAGGTGATCAACTACGTCACGGAAAAGTACGGGCGCGAAAACGTGGCGCAGATCATCACCTTCGGCACGATGGCCGCGAAGGCTGCCATCAAGGATGTGGGGCGCGCCTTGGACATGCCGTACGCAGAGGTGGACCGGCTGGCCAAGCTGGTGCCGCAGCAACTCAACATCACCCTCGAGGAGGCGCTGAAGCAGTCGCCACAGCTTCGCTCAGCCGGGGAAAAGGATGAGCGCACGGGCGAGCTGATCGAGATCGCGCAGCGCCTGGAAGGCTTGGCGCGGCACGCTTCCACGCACGCCGCGGGCGTGGTGATCTCGCCGCAACCGCTCACCGAGATTGTGCCGCTGTATAAGTCGAACCGGGATGAAGTCACCACACAATACGACATGAATGCGCTGGAGCGCATCGGCCTGCTGAAGATGGATTTTCTCGGGCTGACCACACTCACGGTGCTGAACGACACGGTCAGACTGATCCAGCAGAATCGCGGCGTCAGCATTGACCTCGATGCGCTCGCGCTCGACGACCCCAAGACCTACGAGCTTTTCGCGCGCGGTGATACCACCGGCATTTTCCAGTTTGAGTCGCACGGCATGCGCGACATTCTGCGCAAGTATCAACCCACGCGCATCGACGACCTGACGGCGCTCAATGCGCTCTACCGCCCCGGCCCGATTCAGGGCGGCATGATTGACGACTTCATCCAGCGCAAGCACGGCAAGAAGCGTGTCACCTACGAACTGCCGGAAATGAAGGATGCGCTGGAAGAAACCTTTGGCGTGATGGTCTATCAAGAACAGGTGATGCAAATCGCCAACCGGCTGGCGGGCTTTTCGCTGGGTGAAGCGGACATCCTGCGTCGCGCCATGGGCAAAAAGAAGCGCGAAGAGATGGCAGCGCAGCGCGAGAAATTTCTGAACGGATGCGCTATCCGCAAAGTGCCTCCCGCAAAGGCCGAGCGCATTTTCGATCTGATGGCGGAGTTTGCGGGCTACGGCTTCAACAAGTCGCACTCCTGCGCGTACGCGCTGCTGGCGTATCAAACCGCCTACCTCAAGGTGCATTACCCGGTGGAATTCATGGCCGCGATGATGACGGCGGAAACCGGCAACACAGAAAAGGTGGTGAAGTACATCAACGAGGCGCGCGGCATGGGCATCACCGTGCAGCCGCCGGACGTGAACCAGAGCGACGTGGACTTTACTCCGGTTGGGGAAGCCATCCGGTTCGGATTGCGGGCCATTAAGAACGTGGGGGAGAACACGGTGCGCGGCATTCTGGATGCGCGGGCGCAACTTGGCCACTTCACGTCGATATTTCAATTGTGCGAGTCCATCGATCCGCGGCTGATCAACCGGCGCGTCGTGGAGAGCCTGATCAAAGCCGGCGCGCTCGATTCACTGGGCGCGCGGCGAGCGCAGCTTTTCGCGGTGATTGACCGCGCCATGGAACGCGGGCAGAAAGTGCAGCGCGATCGCGCGGCGCTGGAAGAGTTGCGGCACGGTTTGTTCGGCGGCCCGGCCGTGGCTGCGCCGTCGGAATCGAGAATGCGCGACGACCTTCCCGACATTGAGGAG
>JBOGNS010000396.1:0-2898 GCA_050747305.1 Candidatus Acidiferrales bacterium
GCATGCAGGTGGACGTGCCGTACTCGTGGGCGGCCGCCTTCGAGGCGAAGTACGCCACGATGAGCGACGCGCGGCAGCTCGCCATCGGCGCCGCCTCGATGCTCGATGCGAATTCCGAGCGATTGAAGCAGGTCCCGGAAGCGGACAGGGCCGCCCTGCGTCCTGCAGCGATCCGCCACGACAGCGCGCTCGGCGCGGCTTTACGGAGCAAGGCGAAGCGGGGCGGCTAGATAAAAAGGGGAAGAAAAAGAAGGAAAAAGGCTCTTCGCGTGAAAGTGGGGGTGAGTCTCAAGGCTAATTGGCTGGAGAGCCGCATGCAGAGCCGAGTTTCAGGCATTGACGGGGTTCGGAATCTTGGCATGATTTGCCGATGCCTACCTCAGTCAAGCCTTGGCGTCTTAGCGACGCATATCGTGTCGCCGGATTTCGCACTCGGGTCATGGTGCGCGGCGTCTTCGGTGATCCGCAAGCACGAGTGGTTACGCTCGTGCGGCGCTCAAAAAAACTCTGTGTGGGGTCTGTGGCCGAGCGCATCGAGCTTGGTACGACCGCGTGGTGCGCCGTGCACGCGATCTGCCCTGCGGGGACACGCGGGTATATGTCGAGTTCGAGGTGCGCCGCGTCGATTGCCGGGTCTGTGGCGCGGTGAAACGCGAGCGCCTGGGGTTTCTGGCGGAGAACCCGTTCTATACCAAGCGCTTCGCCCACTACGTGGGCCAGCGCTGCCGCAGTTCCAGCATCCGGGCCGTGGCCCAGGAGCTCAAGCTTGACTGGCACACGGTCAAGGAACTGGACAAAGAATACATGCGTGCTCAGCTGGCGCGAGCGCCCCAGCCTGCCCCGGCGGTGATCGGCATCGACGAGCTCTCGGTGAGGAAGGGCCACACCTACCGCATCGTGGTGAGCGACCTCGAACGCAGCCGGCCGATCTGGTTTGGCGGAGAGGATCGCTCCGAGGAGAGTATGGCGCGCTTCTACGAATGGCTGGGCCAGAGGAAAAGTGAGCGTATCCGGCTCGCCGTCATGGACAGGTGGAAACCGTTTCGCAACGCGACGAAGCGCCACGCTGCGCGGGCGGCGATCCTGTTCGACAAGTTCCACGTCATGCGTCATCTCGGCGATGCCCTGGATCGCGTGCGCCGATCGGAGTACGCCCGACTCACGGGAGCCGACCGGCGCTTCATCAAGGGGCAGCGCTACACGCTGCTCTCCCGGCAGGAGAATCTGACCTTGGAGGGCAAACGATCGTTGAAACTGCTGCTGGCGGCCAACCAGCGGCTCAACACCGCCTATCTGCTCAAGGAATCCTTCGGCCAGCTTTGGAGCTACGAGCGCGAGGGCTGGGCCAGGCGCTTCTTCGAGAACTGGAAAGCCGCGCTCAAATGGCGGCGGCTCAAGCCTTACGCGAAATTCGCCGAGATGATCGATCGTCATTGGGACGGAATCGCCGCCTACTGTAAGCCCGAGAACAAGGTCTCGCTCGGATTCGTCGAAGGCCTGAACAACAAGATCCGCGTCATCCAGCGGCGCGCATACGGACTACGCGACGAGGAGTACCTGCGGCTAAAGGTACTCACCTGCATGCTGCCAGCCCTCTAAAATGGCCCAAAATCACCCACACAAGTACGCGAAGACCCGAAAAATTAAAAAGGGGTGCGTCCCGAATGGCGCTTACTTAACGTTTTTCGGGTGGCCAAATCGTCGCACTCTGGCTCTGGCAAGGTCGCGTGGCATGGTAAGCAGTGCGTAGCCCTTTGGCCTGCGCTTGAGGGCGCGGGGCTCGATGCGACCGGGACGGTCGCCGACGCGTTGTTGGCCGATGAGCGCGAGCAGGTCCGGCAGTGTGTCGTCGCAGGTTGTGCCATGCGACTCATGAGTCCAGGCGATGCACAGCTGTAGGGCATGTTTGAAGCTGAGCTGGCGCGGTAAACAGTCGGCCAGCAGCGCTGCTTGCGCCATCATCAGGCGAATTAAGTTGTAGGCCAGCAGGTAAACCCAGATCTCCTTGATGACCCTGGCTGGCGTTTGGCAGGTGAGCATTTCCATTCCGAGCGTGGTCTTGATATTGCGCAGATCCAGTTCGACATGCCAGCGACTGCGGTGAAGACACTTCAAAGCGGCTTTGTCCGTGGCCTTCGGGCAGAGCAGCGTCGTCACCAAAGTCTTGCCGCCAGCGCGCAGTTCGCGCACCGTGAGCGTCTCCGGTGCCTGCTCGTATTGAGCCAGGCTCATCCACTCCGGTTTGGCCGGCTTATGCAGCACGATCAGGTGATCGCGTTGCCCCAGCCGCTGACCGCAACGGAAGTCGGTACTGCGGCGACGCGCGCCGTATTGTTCGAACAGCCCATCGACACCGCGCTCGTGCAACGCGCACAGCAGAAAGTACGTGGCGTAGTAGGCGTCGCCCAACAGGATGTCGCCGGATTGCAGCGTATCGATTATCGAGCGCAGCAGCGTCTGTTCGTCACCGCCTTTGCCCTGATAGCGGCCGATCGCCGCATTCAGCACCGCGCCACTACCCAAACAGACGAGGGCCACCAAGCGGCACAAGGGAAAGCCCAAGCCGGGCTTCTGGCTCGGCGCTTGCGGATACTCAGCCTGATTGGCTGGTGTGTCCGGCATGAGCGCAGTAGTGCCATCCACCAGCCGTACCGGCCGACCCCGCCAGCGCCACGAGTCGGGCGTGCGACTCGTGACCGCGCCCCCCGCGTACTGAGCCAACGTGCGCACCATCTCGCGCGGCACCCGTTGTCGCGCCTGGCAATAGGCGCCGGTGTTGGTACTGCATGCCCGCAGCCCCCCGGCCACGCGCTTCACCGCAGCCTCGTTAACCGCCTTCTGGCAGGAACGATCGGCGCTGAGTGCCTGCGCCAGAAACATCGACAACGTCTCGGTGGG
>JBOGNS010000397.1:0-6064 GCA_050747305.1 Candidatus Acidiferrales bacterium
ATCCCGACCACACCCATCCGGTGGAAACCGCTCACGTGATACTGGAAGGCGAAATGACGCTGAGCTGCAACGGCGTATCGCAAACATACAAAGCCGGGGAACGCGCGCCCGACGTCCCTGCCGGCGCGCTGCATTCCGCCCGCATGGGCCCGCGCGGCTGCCGCTATTTGATAGGCGAGAAGTGACCCTGTTTCTGGCGACGGGCGGGCTGCGCCGAACCTTCTCATTCGGAGCCTTCCGCCGCGCACGCGGAAGGCTGGCGAGCAACCAAGACCTGCTGAACGGCGTCCTAGAGGCAACAGGACCTCTGCATGCTCGTCTTGCGTTTGGTTTTGGCGCTCGCCACTCTGTGCCCGTTCCTTCTGGGAGCGGATGTGCAGGCTTGTAGCTGCATGGCTTCTGGTCCGCCGTGCGAAGCCTACTGGAGCACACCGGTTGTGTTCACTGGGCTGGTCACAGGTTCCCATACGATCAAGACGCCTAGCGAGCAAAACTCGCAATGGATTTTCGAAAGGCGGCGAATGCAAATTACGGTCGAACGCGCATTCAAGGGAATCGGGCCAGGGCCGGTGGAGATCGCGACCGGCATGGGAGGTGGCGACTGCGGCTATGGGTTCCGCGTCGGGGAGCGGTATCTGGTATATGCGCATCGCGACGCAAAAACGGGTCAAATCGTCACTGGGATTTGCACGCGCACGCAACCGCTTTCGCGCGCCGATGCCGACTTGGCGTTCCTGTCGAGTTTAGCTCGCCCGCAATCGAGCGGCAGAATCTTCGGACAGGTTACACGCCACGTCTTCGACATGCGAGAGGGACGCGACGGGGAGCGCACCGGCATCCCCGGGGTCGCAGTTATGGCCGCAGGTCCGACCAGACGTTTTCGCGCCGTCACCGACAACGGTGGCGAGTACGTGTTTCCCGGGCTGCCGCCTGGCGCGTATTGGGTCACCGCTGAACTCCGTCCCGAGTTAACAGCCGGCGATGAGCCGCGGCGCGCGCAACTGTTCGCCGGCGGCTGCGCCCGCGTAGATTTTTTCGCACGTCCGGACGGAGAAATCAGCGGCACGGTTTACGGACCGGACGGAAACCCAGTTTCCAACCTGCACTTGGAATTGGTCCCGGAAGATTTGGCGGATTCCGGACCGGTTGGCAAGACGCTGTCGGCTTATTCGGATGCAGGCGGTTCTTATGTGTTTCAAACGGTTCCACCGGGACAATACGTCCTGGGCATACATATTTCCCAGCCGCCTTCCACAGACATCACCCGCGCGCCATACCCACGCACTTTTTTTCCCGGAGTGCTCGACGTGCGTGATGCCATCCCCATCAAGCTTGCGGAAGGGGAGAAGCGTCTACATCAGGACTTGCGAATCCCCATGCAGCTACAAGAACGTGTACTCCAGGGCGTCGTGGAATGGCCCGACGGAACACCAGCCGTCGGAGCCAGCGTCCAGATGGAAGATGTCGAGTATCCCTTCCGGCAGGTTACCTACGCGAGCTCGGTAGACGCGCAAGGCCGCTTCACCTTGAGTGGGTTTGCGGGCTACACCTACGTGGTTTCTCTTGGATCGCTTCGGATGCTGGCGGACCCTCGCAGCAGATGCATGCTGAACCGGTGGAAATCGCACCGGATGCAGAGCCGTTAGTGCGCCTGGTAATCGCGTCGCCCGGCGGCAATTGCCGGCATTACAAACGCAAGAAAATCAAGCAATAGGAATCTCTACGCATAATCTTGTCGCGGCGATCAGCGGCTGACGGCGCTCGCACGGTCCAATAATTCGATGACGTGCAGCACTTCCTGGCCGGTGGAGTGCATTGCGGCGCCGGCGCGGAGTTGCAGGATGCAGCCGGGGTTGGCGGTGACGATGGCTTGTGCGTTGGTGGAGGCGGCGTGGCGCATCTTGTCTTCGAGGATGGCGAGCGACGCTTTGGTTTGCGTCACGTTGTACACGCCGGCTGAGCCGCAGCAGTAATCGGCCAGCGGCATCTCGATCAGCTCGACGCCGGGCACCGCGCGAATCAACTGGCGCGGCGCGTCTTTCACTTGTTGCCCGTGCAGCAGGTGGCAGGAGTCCTGATAGGTGACGCGCAGCGGCACCGGCTTGAGCGGCGCGGTCAACCCCAGGTCCTCGAGAAACTCCGTCACATCGCGCACCTTCGCGGCAAACCGCGCTGCCATCTCCGTGATCTCTCCGTCTCTGCCTGCCCTGAATGCGTCAGCGGCGGATAAACGGTGATCTCGGTGTTGATGTTTTTCCTCGTTTGTGCCGGCCGCATCGCTCGCGAACAAGTGCGAATACTCTTTTAGCGTCGACCCGCAACCGGCAGCATTGGTCACGATCGCATCGAACTCGCCGCGCAAGAACACATCCAGATTCTTGCGCGCCAGCTCGCGCGCCGTATCCCGCACCCCCGCATGGGCACACAGCGCGCCGCAGCACACTTGGCCCTCCGGCACGACCACTTCGCAACCGTTCGCTTGCAGCACGCGGATGGTCGCATCGTTCAAAGCCGTGAAGGTCACTTGCGCGAGGCAGCCGCCGAAAAATGCCACGCGCGCGCGCGGCCGAGGTAGGACAGGCACTCTTGCCTGCCCGCTTTTGGTTTCTCGTAACGATGCAAAACCAGGAGTGGCTGCGCTACTGGCCGGATACGTTTTCCCCAATCGCGAGAAGAAGAACTCGCGGTCGATCGCGGGCATCAGTTGCTCGCGCTGCGCCAATCCAAGCAGCTTCAGCAGCCCTGTCGAGCGCGCTAATCTGGCAAGCCCGGAGCGCTGGTAGAAGCGCATCATGCGCGCAACGCCCGCGATGCGCCGCGGATGCGGCAGCAACTGCTGAAACACCAGCCAGCGCAGCAGGCGCGCATGCGGAGGGCGCGGATAGTGTCGCTCGATCTGCGCGCGTGCCGCTTCTACGAGTTTGCCGTACTCGACGCCGGAGGGGCACGCCGTCTCACACGCGCGGCAATCCAGGCACTGGTCAATGTGCTTCACGAACTCTGCGCCCAGCTCCAGCCGGCCTTCGTCCACCAGCGCCATTTGCCGGATGCGCCCGCGCGGTGAATCCGCTTCCAGTCCCCAGAGGCGGTACGTCGGGCAGTGATTCAGGCAAAGGCCGCAGTGCACGCAGCGCGCATAGTCGTCCCACTGCGGCTTATCCTCGCCGCTGAATCCGCGCATCGGTTTGGTCTGCGTCGCCATTTTATACCGTCGGCATCCTGCCGGCGTCTTGGTTACAGCCCGCCCACAAATCGCCCCGGACTCAAAATCTCATGCGGATCAAAGACCTGTTTGATTCGCTTCATCATTGCAAAGTCCTCGCGCGCCGGCCCCCAAACGATGATCTGAGACTTCAACGCGGTCGGGCATTGTTCAACGATCGTCGCCGCCACGCCGCTGGAGATCGACAGCGCCGCCTTTTGCAAACGCGACGGCGCATCCGCATCCGCCGCGCTTAGCACGGTATAAAGAGTAGCGCCCGCGCGCAGCACCATCGCGCACTGCAAACCATTCTGTGCTGCGATCTGCGCATGCGCCTCGCAGATAGATACCGCATTGGCAGGCAGCACGCTGGTGCGCAAAACTACGGAATCCGGCTGCTGCTCGCTTACAAGTCGCAGAAACTCCCGCACGCGACCCAGCAGGCGCTGCTTATCCGCATCCTCGAGCGTGATGAACGAAAACGTGCCACTCTGTTCGGCCAACTGGCCCAATTCGCGCGCATGACGCTCTACCACCGCTTCATGACCAATCGCCGCCGCCACCACACACCAGCCATTCGCCGGCAGACTCTCGTCCGCGACGATACGTACCGCGCCAGGGTCGAGCACTTCCACCAAAGCGGGCTTCAGCGCCGACCGCGCAATGCGCGCGCACAAATCCAGCGCCGAGCGCGCGTCTTTGTATGCGGCCACAAAACAACGCTGGGCGCGCGGCAGCGGAAACGTGCGGAAGTTCACTTTGGTGATGACTCCCAGCGTGCCCAGCGCGCCGAGCAGCAGCTTGTGCAGGTCGTAGCCCGCAACGCTTTTCACTACGCGCGTCCCGCTCTTGCAGAGCTTGCCGTCGCCGGTTACAAACTCCATGCCCAGCATGAAGTCGCGCGGCCCGCCGAACATGTAACGCAAGGGCGAAATGGAATTGCTCGAGAGAATCCCGCCGATGGTGGCGCGGTCGAACCACGGCACATACATCGGCAGCCACTGCTTGTGCGCGGCGAGCGCGTCGAACAGCTCGCTGATGCGGATGCCCGCCTCCACGCTCAGCGTCAGATCGCCCGGGTCGTGCGCGACCACGCGATTCATGCGCCTTACATCCACCGCAAGGTCGTAACGCGACGGCGGCATCCCGATGCCGAGCTTGCTGCGCCCGCCGCAGGGGATCACAGCTAGTCTTTCCACGGCGGCGAGACGCACAATCTCTGCAACTTCCTCTGCGACGCCCGGCCGAACCACCGCGCCCGGGCGGATGCTGTCCACTTCATACCTCGCCAGCGCCGCGGGGTCGGTCGAGCAGTTGGCTGCACCCACGATGCTTGCGAGGGGAGCGTATACGGACACTGAGGCGGGATTCATGTGGTGCGCGCGGGGCCCGCGCCGGCGGGCGCGGAATTGACGGGCCGAGCAGGCTCGGAGAGCGGCAGCGGGCGCACGCGAATTTCGCCGCAGCCCTTTGTGCTGGGGAAGAATTTGTCCGGGTTGAGCAGGCCGGTCGGGTTGAATGCGTCGTGCACGCGGCGCATCAGCGCGAGATCGTTCTCGCTGAAGAGCAGCGACATCATTTCATTCTTTTCCATGCCGACGCCGTGCTCGCCGGTGATGGAGCCGCCTACGGAAATGCAGAACTGCATGATTTCGTGCGCGGCAGCCACCACGCGGTCAAACTGGTCTTTGTCGCGGATGTCGAAGGCAAGCAACGGGTGCAGATTGCCGTCGCCGGCGTGAAAAATGTTGCCGACCTGCAAGCGATGCCGGGCCGCCACCTGCTCGATGAAGCGCAGTGTCTCCGGCAGCCGGGTGCGGGGGATCACGCCGTCCTGCACGTAGTAGCTGGGCGAGAGCCGGCCGACCGCGCCGAAGGCGTTCTTGCGGCCCTTCCACAGCAGGTCGCGTTCGCGGTCGTCGCGCGCCACACGCACTTCGCGCGCGCGGCACAGCTTGCACACCTCGCTCACCTCCACCGCCTGCGCTTCCACTTGCTCGCGCAGCCCCTCGAGTTCAATCAGTAGCACCGCCGCACTATCGAGTGGGAACCCGGCGTGCGCGTAGGCTTCCACGGCGCGCAGTGTCCAGCCATCGAGCATCTCGCACGCCGCCGGAGTGATCGCGCGTCCGGTAATCTCGACCACGGTTTGCGTGCAATCGTCCACCGTGTCGTAAATGGCCAGCAGCGTTTTCACCGCTTCCGGCTTGCGGGTGAGCTTCACAGTCACTTCCGTCACGATGGCCAGCGTGCCTTCCGAGCCGACCATCAGCCCAACCAGATCGTAGCCTGGCGCTTCGCTGGTCTTGCCTCCGAGCCGCACCACTTCGGCGCTATCCGGCAGCACGATCTCCAGCCCGGTGACGTGGTTGCTCGTCACGCCATAGGCTAGCGTGTGCGGGCCGCCGGCGTTTTCCGCCACGTTGCCGCCGATGGTGCAGGCCTTCTGGCTTGAAGGATCGGGCGCAAAATACAAATTATACGGCTCCGCCGCACGCGAGATGTCGAGATTCACCACGCCCGGCTGCACGATCGCGCGCTGATTCTCCGCATCAATCTCCAAAATGCGATTCATGCGCGGGAACGCGATCATGATGCCGCCGCGCCGCGCCAGTGCTCCGCCGGAAAGCCCGGTGCCCGCGCCGCGCGCCACAATCGGCGTCTGCGTGCGGTTCGCCAGCTTCACGATGCCGACCACATCTTCCGTGCTGCGCGGGAACACCACGCACTCCGGCCGCGCCTGCTCCACCGAACCGTCGTATTCGTACATCAGCAGATCGGTCGAGGCGCTGAGCACCGCATCGCGGCCCAGCAGCCTCTGCAACTCGCGTGTAACGCCCTTTTGCATGTTCCCTTCTGCAC
>JBOGNS010000398.1:0-12271 GCA_050747305.1 Candidatus Acidiferrales bacterium
GTGAGAATCCTCCTGTCACTTATCGCCGGTGGGAGCGTTATTCTAATGGGGATGTCCGTGTCTGCCCCTTCAACCCGAGCCCAGGCGCAATCCAGCCCGGCCAGTGCTGCGGCGGTGCATAGCGATCCCGGCGTGCAGCGCGCGCTGCAATGGCTCACGCAAAACGTTGACTGGGTGACGGAGCAGCAAGTGCGCATCAACGAAACGCCTGCACCCCCGTTCGGGGAGGCCATTCGCGGCGGACTGATGCGGCGCTTGCTGGAGGGCAACGGCCTCCGCCTGCGTACCGACGAAGCGGGCAACGTGATTGGCGAGCGACCCGGGGCGGATGCGCGCAACGTGGTGATTGTGTCGGCTCACCTGGATACGGTCTTCCCGAAGAGCACCAACGTCACCGTGCGCCGCGAGCCGGCTAACAACGGGCGCAACGGCGAACGGCTGATCGGGGCCGGCTTGTCGGATAATGCCGTCGGTTTGGCTGCGCTGCTGGCGGTGGTGCGCGCGATGCACGATGCCCGCCTGCGCACCGATCTCACCATCGTGTTTGCCGCCAACGTCGGAGAAGAAGGCGAAGGCAACCTGCGCGGCATGCGCAAACTGATGGAAACCTACCAGGGGCGCGTGCGCGCGGTGATCGCCATTGATGGCGCGGCCATCGATCACATCACTGCGAAAGCGCTGGCATCCAGGCGTTTCGAAGTTATCGTGACCGGCCCCGGCGGGCACAGTTGGTCGGACTTCGGACAGCCCAACCCGATTCATGCTCTAGCACGCGGGGTGGCGCGGTTTGTCCGGGTGCGCGTGCCTGCCGAGCCGCGCACCACGTTCAATGTTGGCACCATCGAAGGCGGCACCTCGGTGAATTCGATCCCCTACAGCGCCTCTGTGAAAGTGGACCTGCGCTCCGCAGCCGATAGCGAAATCGCCAAACTGGAAGTGGCGCTGCGGGAAGCGGTGCAAGCCGGCGTGGACGAGGAAAACGCCGCCGCGCGCGAGCGCACCAGCCGCAACGGCCAATTGAAAGTGCAGTTCAAGGTGCTCGGCGTGCGGCCCGGCGGCGACCTTCCGGAGAACGCGCCTCTGCTCGACGCGGTGCGCGCCGCCGATCGCTACCTGAACAACCGCTCGCGCATCGAGCGCTCTTCCACCGATGCCAATGTGCCGCTTTCGATGGGCGTGCCGGCTGTGTCGCTGGGCGCGGGCGGGCGGGGCGGCGGCTCGCACTCGCTCGAGGAATGGTACGAGCCGGCCGGGCGCGAGGTGGGGCTCAAGCGCATCCTGCTCACGGTGCTCGGGGTTGCCGGCGTGCGCAAGTAGGAGCAGACGACCAGCTTACAGTCCACAGTCGACAGCTTACAGTCGACAAGACGTCGAACTCGATTCGCCGGTTTGCAGGCCAGGGTTAGGGGAATGGATGTCCGGCTGTCCGCCGTCGACTGTCGGCTGTAAGTTGTCGACTGTAATTTCTTAGCTTGAGGTGCAGCGATGAAACGTGCTGGTGTGTGGCGGGGCTTCTCGCGCAAACAAATGCTGGTAGCAACGTGCGCGCTTGCGTTTGGCGGAATCTCTGCGCTTTCCGCGCGCCCGCATACCCATAGCTCACTGTGTACCGAAGCGTTCTGCCTGTTTGCGAGTTGGCGACCTGAAGGTCGCCGCTACACTTTGCAACCGCCCGATTCGCCCCAGAGTGGCGACCTAAAGGTCGCCGCTACACTCTTTGTGAGGGCCGATGCGCCGGCGGCGCCTCAGGAAAAAGAGGTCGCGGACCTGGTTTTGCTCAACGGCGTGATTTACACCGGCGACGCCGCGAAGCCGCGCGTCGAAGCACTTGTCGTGAAAGGCGAGCGCATCATCGCCACCGGCACGACCGCGGAAATCCGCGCGCTGGCCGGTGATGCCACGCGCATCATTGATCTCAACGGCGGCTTCGCCATGCCCGGCTTCAACGATGCGCACATCCACATGGCCAATGGCGGCCAGGCGCGCATGGCCGTCGAGCTGAATGGCGCGGCATCGCTCGCGGAGTTCCAGCAGCGCATTCGCGCGCGCCTCGGCGAATACAAGAAGGGCGAGTGGATCACCGGCCGGGGCTGGGATCACACCCTCTGGCCCGGAAAGCAATTTCCCACGGCAAAGGATTTGGACGCGGTTTCCACCGAGCACCCGATGATTTTCAATCGCGTTGACGGCCACGTGGCTATCGCCAATTCACTCGCGCTGCGGCTTGGCGGGGTCACCAAGAACACCAACAACCCGCCCGGCGGCGAAATTGAGCGCGACAAGTCCGGCAATCCCACCGGCATGCTCAAGGAAAACGCCATGGGCCTGGTGCGGCGTCAGATTCCCGACCTCACGCGCGAGCAGCGGCGTCGCGGCATTGAACTGGCGCTGGAGGAAGCCGCGCGCCACGGCATCACGACCGTGCAGGACAACTCGAGCTGGCAGGATTTTCAGGTGTACGGCGAACTGAGGAAGGAAGGCAAGCTTACCGTGCGCGTCACCGAGTGGCTGCCGTTCACCGCGCCGCTGGGCCAGCTCGAGCAGATGCGCCGGCGCGGCGGCAACAACGATCCGTGGTTGAAGACCGGCGCGCTCAAGGGCGTGGTGGACGGCACGCTGGGCTCGCGCACCGCGGCCATGCTCGAGGCCTTCAGCGACGATAAGTCCACCACCGGCATTCTGCGCATTCCGGAGGAAGACTTGAAGAAGATGGCCGTCGAGCGCGACAAGGCCGGCTTCCAAATCGCGTTGCACGCCATCGGCGACCGCGCCAACCGCGTGGCGCTCGACGCGCTGGCTGCCGCGCGGGAAGCCAATGGGGCGCGCGACTCGCGCCACAAGATTGAGCATGCGCAGGTGGTGGCGCCCGCTGACTTCTCGCGCTTCGCCGAGCTCGGCGTCATCGCCTCGATGCAGCCGTGCCACGAAACCACGGATATGCGCTGGGCGCAGGAGCGCGTAGGTGAGGAGCGCTCGAAAGGCGCCTACGCCTGGAAATCGATGATGAAGAACAACGTGCGCGTGGCGTTCGGCACCGACTATCCCGTGGAGCCGCTCAATCCCATGATCGGGCTTTATGCGTGCGTCACGCGCGAGCGGCCCGAAGGCGGCCCGGCCGGCGGCTGGATTCCGCAGGAAAAAATCAGCATGGATGAGTGCATCAGCGGCTACACGCTCGGATCGGCGTATGCGGAGTTCGAAGAAGGCAACAAGGGCCAGCTCACGCCGGGCAAATTCGCCGATATCGTCGTGCTCTCTGCCGACGTCACCAAAGTTCCGCCCGCGCAACTGCTAAAGACGGAAGCGGTCACCACCATCGTCGGCGGCCGCGTAGTCTACGAAAAAAAGTAGGACAGACCTCCTGGTCTGTCCGCCTTCCGCCGCGCAACGCCCTTCTAACGCAAGATGTCCACAGTCAGGATGGAGCCCGCGTAGCCCCCACTCTCCTCCAACTCATAGAGGACGCCGACGTCCTTGCCGCGTAACTGCGTGCATGGATCAAAGCCCACCGGCACGGGGCCACCGCGGATCGTGAATCCCACGCGAGTGCGGTCCTCCGCACGAACCCGGATGGTGATTCCGCCAAAGTCGATGGTGAGCGCCATCTCGGACGGGTGCGCGCAAGTGACCGCAGCGGCGCGGCCTTCGGCCAGCGTGCCGGCGGCGCGGGGCGAGGCCGGTGTAATGCGGTCTGTGGCGGCGGATGCGGGCTGGACCGCGCCTTGCGAGCCGCGAGCACCCACCACCGTGGAAGCAGCGGCATCCGGCAACAGCTCCACCGCAAGAATCTCACCAGCATACGGGCGGCCCTGCACCGGGCGGTAAACCACTTGCGCGCGCTGGCCGCGCAGTTCCTTGCACGGGTTGAAGGCGGCCGCTTTTGTGATGGTGCTGTAGTAGCCCACGTGGGTCCGGTTGGCGGCGCGCAATTGTAAGGTGGATGCGCTCAACGCGAGGCTGAGGGTCATGGACTGTGCGCCGGTGCAGGCAACTTCCGCCACTGTGCCTCGCGCGATGCCTTGCTTCCCGCTGGCATCGATCACATTCTCCGTGCGCCGAATGCGTTCGGCTTCCTCGGCGGCTGCCTTTTTGGCAAGAGCCTCATATTCCGCTGCGCGGCGCGCCGCGCGCTCTTCTGCCTCGCGCGTGGCGGCTTCGTACTCTTTCTTCGCGGCTGCGTAGCGTTCCACGTTGCGCAGGAAGGTTTCGGCGGAGGCGCTTTCCATGGGATTTTTCGCAGCGGCGGCTATGCTGCGCGCCAAACTCGCCGCCTCGTCGATCTTGTCCATGCGCATCAGCACGTTGGCGACGTTGATCTGGTGCGTGAGCACGCCGGGCTCCAGCGCGGCAGCGCTACGCGCCATTTTCAGCGCATCTTCCAGTTTTTCGTCATTCGCCATGTACACGCTTGCCAGCGTCGCATAAGCGGGAGCGAAGTCCTTGTTCAGCGCAATGGCCTTGAGCAGGCTGGCTTCGATTTTTTCGAATTGATCTTCCACTTCGCCGCGCTGCATCGCCAGCACGGCCGTGAAGTAATGCGCCATAAAACTGCGGGAATCGAGGGCTGCCGCCTTCTCGAACCAGCTCGCCGCTCCCATCAGGTCCTGCTGTCGGAGGTGCAGCACGCCCATGCTTTCGTGTGCCAGCGCGCTTGCGGGGTCGAGGCGCAGAGCCTCCTCCAGCAGGGCGCGCGCCTCTTCGGGGCGGTTCATGTGTACGTGGAAATCGCCGCGCACCGCTGCGGCTTCGGCGGTGCTCAGTGCGCGCGCTGCGAATGTGTCCTTGTCGATCTGGGCTGAAGGCTTGGTCTTGAGGCTGAAGTAGAGCCTCTGGTGCACGTAGTTTTGAAGTGTGCGCTCGAATTTCTTGAAGTCGCCGAACGCGGCGGCGGCTTGCACCGAGGAGGCGCCATTCAGGAACGCGGAAATGTATTTTCTGAAGAGGTCGCCCTCGCGGCCCGGCTTGGACAAGTAGATGTAATGGGTGAGCGCCCACGATTGCGCGTAGAACACGGAAGTTTTGTTCTGTTCGTTGTAGTGCGGGGAGGTGTGGTCGACCGTCAGCAGCACGTCCAGCGGCAGCAGCTTGCTTTCCTGCAAAAGCATGAGGTGGTACGAACTGGGGCGGCCCATGGTGACTTCGCGGTCGCTGATCAGCGAATTGCCAAAAATCTCCGCCATGCCTTCGCTGAGCCAGGTGGGCAGGTCGCGAAAATTGAGCCGCATTAACGCGTGCGCGTACTCGTGGTAGATCACCTGGAAAGGGAATTCGCCGCGCACGTCGGTGCGCAGCGCGACGTAGAGTTTTTCCTGCCCGGGAACGAAGATTCCGACGGGTTGCGATTGGCCCTTCTTTTCCCAAAAGCCCGGGAGGAGTTCCCGGAGTTCTTTTTCGTTCTTGACGGCGAAAATGGTGAGCGGCTTCCCCAAGTCCACCCGCGCCTTCGGGAACATTTCTGCGAAGGCGTTGCGGAAGGCTTCGAACTGTTCGGCCACATTGCGCGCTTGCCTTTCGCCTGCGTTGCTGACCACGATGAAATGGGGGCTGCGCACTTCGGTCCAGGTCTCTTCCTTCGCCGCCGAGGCGGTCAAGGCCGGCACGGACACCACCAGCCACAGCAGCAGGCGAGCGGACTGAACACCCCGTTTCATGGCTAACATTGAGTGAATTATAGAACTGGCGCGGCGCAGGTCAAACGAATTTCGCATGGTGAGGCGCGGCGCCCACGCGTGTCCGCCGAGAAATTCAGTTTGCGTCCCGGCGCGCTGCGGCACTACACTGCGCAACCGTAGGACAGACCTCCTGGTCTGTCCTGGGGGGGGTGCTCGCAGGGGAATCGAGAGGGGAGAGTCCGTCCTGGTGGGTTGCTCGCGGGATTTTCGAGAGGACAGACCAGGAGGTCTGTCCTACAGGAGGCGCAAAATGCGTCGCGTGGCAATTGTGCTGGTCGCACTCGCGCTTGCTGCTGCGACTGCGAAAACGCAGCGTGCGCAGCGCGACGCAGCGTATCTCGACGCGCGCGAGCGCCAGCGCATCGAGCGCATGCAGCGCGAAATCTCCGCCAAGGAAATGCAAGCGCTGCTGGAGAAATTCGACAAGCTGGACCGCATCTCCGGCGGGCGCGGGGAAGCGCAGGCGGCGCAAATGCTCGCCGAGGCGCTGGAGCGGTACGGCGTGCCGCACAAAGTGCATCGCTTCCGCGCGTATCTGAGCTGGCCCATCCGCGCGGAATTGGTGGTACTGGGCACGGAGCGGCGGACTCTGCGCGCGGTCACGCCCGCATTCTCCGCATCCACTGGTGCTCGTGGATTGGAGGGCGAGTTGGTGTTCGTCGGCAGCCCCGGTGCGATCTTCGGCCCGCTCTCGGGGGATGCTTATCCCGGCAAAGACGTGCGCGGCAAAATCGTGGTGGCCGACGGCCTGATCACTCCGCAAAACGCGCGGCTGGTGGAAGACCTCGGCGCGGTTGGGCTGATTCACATCAACCCGCGCGAATTGCTGCATGAAATGATCGTGACCACGGTGTGGGGTACGCCGACGCCGGAGTCCGCGCGATATGTGCCTAGAATTCCTGCGCTCTCGATCAGCAAAGCCGACGGTGATTGGATTAAGCAGTTGGCGCAAAACGGCGCTGTGCGTGTGCGCTTGGTCACAGAGGTATCCACGGCGTGGCGCGAAATCCCGCTGGTGGTGGCCGAAGTGCGGCCGGAAATTGCGTCGAAGGAAGCGCAGGGCGTGGATCCCGATCAGTTCGTTTTGGTGTCGTCGCATCTCGATGCGTGGTATGCGGGCATGACCGACACGGCCTCCACCGATGTATCCATTCTGGAAATGGCGCGCATCCTCCATGCCAATCGCAAGCGATTGCGGCGCGGCTTTCGCTTCGCGTGGTGGACGGGCCACTCCGCCGGCCGCTACGCCGGCTCGACGTGGTATGCCGACCAATTTTGGAGCGAGCTAAACCGCAGTTGCATTGCTTACATGAATCTCGATGGCCCCGGCGCGCGCAATGTGCCGCTGGATCGCGTGGCCACGTGGGCTTGGCCGGAACTGGCCGAGTTCACCTCCAGCTTTGCGCGCGAATGGACCGGCAAAGAACCGGAAGAAGGTTACTTCGCCGGGGCGGATGAAAGTGTTTCGTCCGTTTCGCGCGGGGGATTCGGCGTTTCAGGGTATCGGCATTCCGGAAGTTTCCATCGGCTTGCCGGAGATTCCGCCGGGGCACCCGGATCACCTGGCCTACGTGGGCGGCTCGGAGCGCGGCTGGTGGTGGCACACGCCGGAAGATTCGCTGGACAAGATCGACATGAAGGCGCTGGTGCGCGACACGGAGTTGCGGCTCGCTGAGCTTTACACGCTGGCCAACCTGCCGGTGCTGCCTTACCGCATCGCGCCCATCGCGCAATCCTACGTCACCGCGCTGAGCGACTTGCACGCAGCGGCGAAACCGCACGCCGACCTGTGGCCGCTGGTGGATCGCGCGGACCGTCTGCTGGCGCGCGCCGGCGTGCTGGATGAGCACAGCCGCGAATTTGCCGAGCGCGCCGGCAGGGGTGCCAAACGCGCCGATCAGGTGCGCGAGCTGAACCGCTTGCTGCTGGCGCTTTCGCATTCGCTGAACGCTACGCTTTACACCGAATCGGGGCGCTTCGATCAGGATGCGGCCGCGCCGCTACCGATTCTTCCGGGACTGGATCGCGCGCGGCAACTGGCCAAGCTGGATCCGGCCAGCGATGACTACGGGTTCCTGCTCACGCGCATCATTCGCGAGCGCAACCGCGTGGCCGATACGCTGGACGACGCGCTGATGCTGGCGGACCGCTACCTGAATTCGTCTGGCGCGGGCAAGCGCTAGCTTGTGGCGAGCTAACACCGACGGCTGGCAGTCAACAGCTCGATGCGGGCAATTCTTCCAAGTTCTAGGCAAAGCGCAATCGAGCGGGCGCGGAAGGGTCAAGAATCAGGAGAAACACAGAGACACAGAGGAGCACAGAGAGCACGGAGTCGAGGCGTGCGGCCGATTTGGCCTGTGCAACAAATCAAAAAGGGGGAGCGATGCGAAGCAGAGTCACGACAGTATTAGCGATACTTCTTCTGGCAGGAGTCACCATGAGCGCTCAACGACGATCCGAACCCGCCAGTTCGCGACGGCACATCACGGTTTCCAGAAGCGGCAGCACGCCCGCAGGCGGGGCGGCGCAGTTGCCTTTCAGCAACGGCGTGCTCGCCGGCAACACACTTTATCTTGCCGGCGTGCTGGGCATCGATCGCGAAAGCGGGCGCATCCCCGACGATATCGAGCAGGAAATTCGCAACGCGCTGGACCAGATGAAAGCGGTGCTGGCTGAAGCGGGCATGAGCATGGATGATCTGGTGAGCGTGCAAGTGTTCTGCCCCGATCTTTCGCTTTACAACACGTTCAACTCCGTCTATCGCACTTACTTCACCAAGGAGTTTCCCGCGCGGGCGTTCCTCGGCTCCGGCCCGCTGCTGCGCGGCGGCCACTTCGAAATTCAAGGGATTGCCGTCAAAAAATAGCTGACAGCCGACAGCTCACAGTCGACAGCCGACGGTGTGGAATGCCAGAATCCCACTCCACAGAGGAGGGAACATGCAGCATTTCACGAAACTGGACGTCTGGAAAAGAAGCCACGCGCTCGCTCTCGCGGTTTACCGCCTAACCCTGACTTTCCCGAAGGAAGAGCGGTATGGGCTCACCGCGCAACTTCGACGGGCTGCGGTATCCGTGCCGACAAACATCGCCGAAGGCTCAAAACGCAGAACGAGCGTTGAGTTCGCCAGGTTCCTCAACATCGCCGAGGGCTCGCTTTCCGAGGTTGAGTACTTGCTCATGCTGAGTCGCGATCTCGCCTATGCTCCTGCGGAAGAGATCCAGCCTCTGATTAAGGAAGCGTCAGAGATTGCACGGATGCTCCACGCATTGCGGACAAAAGTGGAACGCGGTTGAACTCGCATCCATGCACGACCGTTTGATCCCATCGGTTTTTAGCTGTCGACTGTAAGCTGTCGACTGTCAACTTTCGTATGTCTAAACGAACGCAAGCGGCACTGGCGATGATGGCGACCACGGCGATGTGGGGCGCCACGTTCGTGCTGGTGAAGCAGGCGCTGGAATCGGCATCGGTTTTCACCTTCATGGTGCTGCGCTTCGGGCTGGCGGCGCTGGTGATGGCGGCGATGTATCGCGCGGCGGTGCGCGGCATGAGCCGCAGCGAGCTGCGCGCCGGGGTGGAAATCGGCTTGTTCCTGTTTGCGGGTTACGCGTTCCAGAATGCCGGGTTGCTGTTCACCACCGCGTCGAAGTCAGCCTTCATCACGGGGTCCGCGGTGGTGCTGGTGCCGGTGCTGTTGTTCGCATTTTGGCGGAGGAAGGCGCGCACCAGCGCGTGGGTGGGCGCGTTCGCGGCGCTTGCGGGACTGTTTTTTATTACGGTTCCGGGAGGCGCGGGACTGAGCGGCTTCGCGCATTTGAATCGCGGCGATGTGCTGACGATGGTCGGGGCCATCAGTTTTGCGCTGCACATCATCTTCATCGGGCGTTACACCAGCGGGCATGTCACGAACGACGTCGCGCCGCGGATGTCGATCGGCGCACTGAGCTTCGTGCAGGTGGCGGTAACCGCACTGTTGTCGGTGGTGGCCATTCCGCTTTTCCATTTCGCGGGCTGGGAAGCGACGCGGCTCGACTGGAATCCGCGGTTGATCACCGCGGTCGCGATCACCGGCATTTTAGGCACCGCCCTGGCGTTTTCCGTGCAAGTGTGGGCGCAGCGCTATCTTGCGCCGTCGCATACCGGCTTGCTGCTGACGCTGGAGCCGGTGTTCGCCGCGCTTACGTCGTACCTGTGGCTGGGCGAGCGGCTCGGAGGCCGCGCGCTGTTCGGCGCGTGCCTGATCCTGATTGGCATCCTCATCGCCGAGCTCAGAGGGCCGGCGCAGGCGGCCGCTGATTCTCCCGGTCCAGTGCGCCAAATCGAGTGAGACGCCCGGCCGCATGTGACGGACGCTCCCTTGCAGCCGAGAACGCAACCGCCGGCGATAACTTCTTGACATAGATATGTCCAGGCGGTAATTCAGTATGCGATTCTCTCGCCTTTAAGGAGTGCCCTGTGAAACGAATGCGGTGGAGCGCGTTGTGTTTGGCAATCGCGGCGGTGGCGGCGCTTGCGCCCGCGACTTGCGCGCAAGATTCGGGGAAGGCCCTTTACGATGAACTGAAGAGGTTCGACCTGGCCGGCGGCTCTGCTTCCGTCAGCAATCTGGTACTGAAGCGCGACCGCGGTGAGATGACCTTCACCACCGGCATTTTCTATTTTGCAGCGCCGGTAGCCGGCAAGGTGCGCAGCGCCGTATTCATCGGGCAAGGAAATTTCCGCGCGGAGGTTCCGCCCAACCTGTTCGAGAAGGAACACGTGCAGCGGATGCTGAACGCTGACGTGGTGGAATCGAATTTCAGGACGGCGGTGCTGCGCTTCACCGACGATACGTTCGAGGTCATCGGCAAGGGCGCGGCCCCCGGCAGCGCGTCGCCGGAAGCGCAAAAGCTGGCGCGGGAATTCGAGCCGCGAATGCTGAAAGAAACGGGAGCGAATCTTTCGGCGCGGCTGGCAGTTTCGATCCTCAACAACGAAACGCCGGGCTTTTTCGTGGCGCAATTCGATGAGGGCCGCCGCGGCCGCTTCACCTTTCTGCTGGACGAGCAGGGCCGCATCCCCACTACGACTTTCACGATCAATGGCGGCGAGAAAGGGTTGATCTTCGCGCATCGCTCGAGCCAGGGCGGCGGCAATGACGTTTGGCTGGCTTTTTACTCACTGGCCGACTATGCCCGCGGCCGCGTGGATTATTCCGATACACACGATCTCGTGCAAACCGCCCACTATGAGATGCTGGTGGATGTGCGCGACCCAGGCGACCAACTTGGGCTGCAAGCCAAGATGAAACTCAAGGCGCTCCACGAGGGTGTGCGCGCCATCCCTTTCGCACTGGGAGAAGACTTGCCCGAGTACGAGTCGATGCGCCTGAAAAAGAATATGCGCCTGAAGTCCGCCGTGCTGGCGGAGGGCGCGCCGCTGGAGGCGGTGCAGGAAGAGTGGGAAGGCGGGCTCACGGTATTCCTGCCCGCGGCGAGGAAAGCGGGGGAGGAATTTTCCATTACCATCGAAGCGGAGGGTGACTTCCTGGTTGAGTCCGGCGACTATGCGCGGATTGCCGGCGGACGCATCGTGTCGGTTTCGGGATGCTATTACCCCTGGATCAACGGCGAGTGGTATCCGCGGCACGGGTATCTGGGGCGCTCCACTTTTGATGTGAGCTATCAGCACAAGAAGAGGATGCGAGTGGCCGGCGCGGGAGTCCGCGTGCAGGAAGAAATGCTTGGAGACGGCGGGGACGTAGCCGTCACGCGCTGGAAGATGGATGACCCAGTGGCGCTGGTGACGTTCGCGCTGGGGCCGTTCGAGCGGCACGAGGAAATAGTGAAGGAGAGAGATTTGGCAGTACCGGTCGAGTTCCATTCGCTTTCCGGCGGCGCGATTCCGATTAAAGAGGACTTTATCATCGCGGAGATGATGAACTCGGTGAACTACTTCAGCGCCATCTTCGGCAAGTACCCGTATCCGCGGCTGAGCGCGGTGTTTCATCCGTTCGGCTTCGGCCAGGGCTTCGCCACTCTTCTGCTGATTCCCAACACCGATCGCGCCACCAAATACACCTATTCGTTTATCGCGCACGAGACAGCGCACCAGTGGTGGGGCAACATCGTTGCCTGGCGCTCCTACCGCGACCAGTGGCTCAGCGAAGGCTTCGCGGAGTATTCCGGCGTGCTCTACACCGGCTTGCGCGATAAACCCAAGGCTGCGCTGGATCTGCTTGACGAAATGCGCCGCTCGTTGAAGGACCCGCCGCGAACCGACACCGGCATTGCCTCCGGCAAGCTGGCCGACGTGGGCCCCATCATCCTCGGTCACCGGCTTAGCACGCGCGAGACGCTCGGCGCGTATCAGACGCTGATCTACAACAAAGGCGGATTGGTGCTGCGCATGCTGCATTTCCTTTTCACCGATCCGGCCAGCGGCAATGGCGATGCCTTCTTCAAGATGATGGCCGATTTTGTGAAGCGCAATCAGGGCGGCTCGGCGACCACGGAAGGCTTCATCCAAGTGGCCAACGAGCATTTCGTGGGCACGCCCATCGCGCAGAAATACAAGCTCCAGGATCTGAACTGGTTCTTCCGGCAGTGGGTCTATCA
>JBOGNS010000399.1:0-2378 GCA_050747305.1 Candidatus Acidiferrales bacterium
CCGGAGTTTCCCGCATCCAGTGCGCGCCACGAGCGCTTCAGGCCGTCGAGGCCCACACCCGTGATGACCACACTGTTCGCCGTGGCACGCACTCCCACCCCGAGCCGGCGCAGGCAGTCCAGGGTGCGGGCGCAGTCCACGGCATTGGAGAAATTGTGAATCTCAGACACGCCTTGGGCCAGCGCTGCCACAATGACGTAACGGTGAGAGATAGACTTGTCACCCGGCACTTGCACGGAGCCGGTAACGGTACGGGCGGGAAGGATCGTCCTGCGGGTCACGCACAGGATTCTAGACCTTGAAGCCGCGCCGAGCCAAATTCCTGAAAAGGCATTCGATACGTGCGTTCCAGCAGGATCGTGCGTCCGGTAAGCCGAACGATTAGTCCGGGGCCAAGCCCGTTGTGGAACCTCGGACTTCTGATGGCCCTTGATGGCCCTGCGGGGGCCGTGTAAAAATTCCTCGCATAGGGGGAAGAGGCCCCCAAATTGCAACATTTCCTTTGCGCCGGTCGGCGTCAATAGTAAACTGTTTAGGGGATCTTCTTAATGAAAGTGCTTCACGGTAGCTACACGTTTGTGTTGTGCGCAATTGCCCTCGTGCTGATTCTTTCCCTTCCCTCCTTCGCGCAAAAGCCTGCAATCGGTCAACAACAACCCGAAATCCTTCCGCTCGACCAAATCAAGCCCGGGATGAAGGGCGAAGCCCGCACCATCTTCGCCGGCGACAAAGTGGAAACCATGCAGCTTGAGGTGCTGGGCGTGCTTCCCAACTTGATGGGGCCGAAGCACGACATCATCCTGGTAGAGATGAAAGGCGAGAACGTGGAGTTCACCGGCGTGGCCGGAGGAATGAGCGGCAGCCCGGTGTACATTGATGGCAAGCTGGCCGGCGCGCTTTCCTTGCGCTTCGGAATTTTTGCCAAGCGGCCGCTGGCAGGCGTGACGCCGATCGCGCACGTCTTCGAAGCCGGACAACCGGAGCCGGAGAAACAGCAGCGCGCATCGGCAACAACCGGCGGGGCTGCGCCGTCGCGCGCAACGCTCGAGTCGGCGACGCACCGTTACGAAATCCCGCAGGAAGTGGCGCTAGGGGCCGGGCTGGGCTCGGGCGCGTTCCTATCTCCCATCGAGATGCCGCTGGTGTTCTCGGGCTTTCGGCCGGAGGCGGTGGCGCCGTTCCAGAGCCAGTTGCAGGAGATGGGCATGGTGTCGGCGCACGGCGGCACCGTGGCGCCGCAGCCGGAAGATGCAAACATCAAACCGGGTGACATGGTGGGCATGGTGCTGTTGCAGGGCGACTTGAACCTTTCGTCGGGCTGCACGGTGACTGCGGTGGTGAAGGATACGGTGTATTTCTGCGGCCATCCCTTCCTCGGCTACGGGGACATGCAACTGCCCATGACGCGCGGCCACGTGCTCACCACTCTCTCTTCGTCCATGAGCTCGGTGAAGATCATGAATAGCGGCGGCACGATCGGCACCATTACGCAAGACCGCCGCAGCGCCGTGGTGGGCAAGCTGGGGGCGGCGCCGCCGATGATCCCCATCGAGTTAACCTTCGACACCCCGGGCAATGGCGAAAAGAAACTCCGATTCGAGGTGGTGGAGCACTCGAAGCTGACGCCGCTGCTGGTGGCCATCTCGGTATACAACGGCTTGACCGGCACCAACGAATACGGCGAGGGCGCGACGTTCCAACTGAGCGGCGGGATTGAGATCCAGGGACATCCAAAGGTAAGCCTGGAAAACATGTTCGCGCCGTCGGACGGCGGCATGCCGGACGGCCTGTTCGTTGCGCTGGCGGTACAAAACATCTTCACGCGCATCTTCAACAATCCGTACGAGCGGGCCCGCGTACAGCAGGTGTCGCTGCGCGTAGAAAGCATTCCGGAGTGGCGGGCCTCGAGCATCCAGAGCGCATGGAGCGAGAAGAGCGAAGTGCGTCCGGGCGAAAAAATCAACGTCAAGGTGCTGCTGCGGCCGTACCGCGGCGAGCCGTTCATTCAGGAAGTTCCAGTGACGATTCCGGCGCAGGCCGCGCGCGGCAATCTGCGCATCCTGGTGAGCGACGCGCCCACGCTGAACCGGCTGGGCAATTTTCTCGCGTCAAACAGCAGCCGCCTGGCAGGCCTGGGGCAGTTGATCACGCTGATGAACCGCGAACGACGCAATCACCAACTCTATGTAACGCTGCTCCAGCCCAACCCGACGCTGGTGGTGGAAGACAAGGAGCTGCCCAACGCGCCGCTCTCGCAAATCAACGTGCTCGACAAGCAGCGCAAGGGCGGAGGCTCGCTTCTGCTGCGCGAGTCGGTGATCGGCGAATGGTCCGCTCCGCTGAACCAGGTGATTAACGGGCAGCATTCGATCCAGATT
>JBOGNS010000400.1:0-9816 GCA_050747305.1 Candidatus Acidiferrales bacterium
CTCGCGGTGAGCTACGTGGGGCGCGACCCGCTACCCGACACGTTTGTCGATGGCGCGCAGGCGCTGGTGGAAGGCAAGCGCATGCCGGATGGCCGCTTCGTCGCCGAAAAAGTGCAGGCCAAGTGCGCGTCGAAGTACGAAGCCGAGCCCGGCGGCAAGCCCGGTTACGCCGCCCCCAGTGCGCAGCCGTAGGGGCAGGCCCCTGTGCCTGCCCTGACAGTCGGCAGCTTGGAACCAGCGGACTGTGGGCTGTGAGCTGTCGGCTGTCACCTTTCACCTCTGTGGGGACTTTTTGGACGTTTTTGGATCCTTCGCGTTAATCCTGGCTTTCGTCTGCTCGGTGTACGCCATCGTAGCGGGGATTGCGGGCATCCGCACCCGTCACGCGCTGCTGCTGAAGAGCGCGACGCAATCCGGCCTTGCGGTTTGCATCCTCATTACCATCGCTACCGCCTGCCTGGTTTACCTGTTCATGGTGGATGACTTCTCGGTCGCTTACGTCGCGTCGCACAGTAACCGCGAACTGGAAACCTTCTACAAATTCGCGGCCCTGTGGTCGGGGCAGGAAGGCTCGCTGCTTTTCTGGAGCTGGCTGCTTTCGATTTATGCGTTCATCCTGCTGTGGGCCAATCGCGGCAAGCATCCGGAACTGATGCCCTATGTGGGCGTAATTGTCGCGGGCGTGCAATGCTTTTTCCTGATCCTCAACGTATTCGCAGCTAACCCGTTCGAGGTGCTGGGTACGGTAGGCGCGAGCGGCGCCACTCAAGTGATGGCCCCGGCCGACGGACGCGGCCTGAACCCGCTGCTGCAGTATCCGGAGATGGTAATTCACCCGCCGATGCTTTACCTGGGCTACGTCGGTTTCACGATTCCATTTGCCTTCGCGCTGGCCGCGCTGATTGGCCGCTATCCCGGAGAAAAGTGGATTCACCTCACGCGCCGCTGGACCATGGTGGCGTGGGGATTCCAAGCCGTGGGCATTCTGCTCGGCGCGCACTGGGCCTACGCCGTGCTGGGCTGGGGCGGCTACTGGGGCTGGGACCCGGTAGAGAACGCGTCGCTGATGCCCTGGCTGACCGGCACCGCCTTCCTGCATTCGGTGATGATGCAAGAGAAGCGCGGCATGATGAAAGTGTGGAACGTGTGGCTGGTGTTTGTCACCTTCCTGCTGTGCATTCTCGGAACGTTTTTGACGCGCAGCGGTATCGTAAGCTCCGTGCATGCGTTTGCGCAGTCCACGATTGGGCCGTGGTTCGTGGGCTTTCTAGTGGTGACGCTGGCTGTGTGCATCGTGGCCTACTGGAAGAATCGCGACTATCTGCGCAGCGACAATCAGCTTGATTCCATGGTCTCGCGCGAATCGAGCTTCCTCTTCAACAATTTACTGTTTCTTGCCGCCTGCTTCGCAGTGCTATGGGGCACGCTGTTCCCGGTGATCTCCGAGGCGGTGCAGGGCACCAAGATCAGCGTGGGGCCGCCATTCTTCAACAAGGTGACCATTCCCATCGGGCTGCTCCTGCTGTTTCTCACCGGCGTAGGTCCGCTGCTGGCGTGGCGCAAGACCTCGACCGAGAGCCTGCTGCGCAATTTTGGCTGGCCGTTGCTTGGCGGGTTGGTTGCCGGAGCGATTGCCTGGCCGCTGGGGTTCAGGAATTTGTACGCGCTGGTGTCGCTGGTGCTGTGCGTGTTCGTGACGCTCACCGTGATCAGCGAGTTTGTCCGCGGCGCGCTGGTGATTGGCGCGCGCACCGGAGTTAATTTCTTTTCCTCGGTCGCGCAGCTTACCATGCGCAACACGCGGCGCTACGGCGGTTACGTCGTGCACTTCGCTATGGTGCTGATCTTTATTGGTCTGGCTGGCGCGGCGTTCAATCAAGACGTGCAGAGCGAAGTCGAACCCGGCTCGCGCATGGCCATCGGCCCTTACACGCTGGAGGTGCAAACCGTCACCAGCCGGCCCGCGCAGAACTACACGGCCGAGCGCGTGGTCGTGGATGTGCAGCGCGACGGCAAATCGCTGATGGCCCTCTATCCCGAACGCCGTTTCTATCCGGCCAACGAAATTACCGGCACCATGGTAGCGATTCGCTCGACGCTGATCGAAGATTTGTACGTGGTGTATGCCGGCCGCGACCCGCAGACGAATCGCGCGGTGTTGCACGCATACTTGAACCCGCTGGTGAAATGGATTTGGCTGGGCGGCGTGGTGCTGGTGCTGGGCACGGCGCTGGCGCTCATGCCGAATCGCCAGCCGGTGCTCGCGCTGCAACGCAGCACGCAGCCTGCTCCGGAACCGCGGGCGGTGGCCGAGCAGCATCCGCTGGCGGTGCACCATTCTCAGAGCCATGAAACGGGCGACTAGCATCGGCGCATGCGTGTGGAGTGCGGCAGCTCGCTGCCGTTCTCCCCGCGCGCAGCTCGCTTCGCGCGGCGCGATGGTCCTTATGGTCACAGCGCTGTGCGTCGGTTCGCTGTCCTTGGTCACACCTCTTGGAGTCCGGTCCGCATCGGCGCAGGAACGCGAAGCGCCGATCGTTGCAGGGCGTCCGGAGGGCGTGAAGCGCGTGGGCAAGCGCATGATGTGCCTGTGCGGATGCAACCAGGTGCTGGCCGAGTGCAATCACGTTGGGTGCTCGATGTCGGCAGGGATGATTGACCAGCTCGAGCAGCGCGTAGCGCGCAACGAGTCGGACGATTTAATCCTGCAAGCGTTCGTGCAGGAGTACGGGCAACGCGTGCTGGCCGAGCCGCCCGCGACCGGTTTTAATCTGGCGGCATGGGTGATGCCGCTGTTCGCGCTGGTAGTGGGAGCAATTGTGGTGGTGGTGGCGCTGACCCGAATGAGGCGGCCGGCAGCCGTGCCTGCGGCGCCCCGCGGCGTGCGCGTCTCACCCGAAGCGCTGGAGCGGCTGCGCATGCAAGCCGACCGGGAGAGCGGAGAATAGCCATGGCCATCGCGCTGGCGTGCATCGCATTGGCGGCGGCCACACTCGTGTTCATTTTTCTCGTGGAGCCGGACCGTGGCGATCCCGCGCCGATTCGCTCGCGGTTAGACCAATTGCTCGAGCGCCGCGACACCATCTACGACAATTTGCGTGACCTGAAGTTCGAGCACCGCACTGGCAAGTATTCAGCGAGCGACTTCGAGCAAATGCGGCAAGGCCTGGAAACCGAAGCCGCGCTGGTGCTGGCGGAAATCGAGAAACTGACGGGCGGCACGCCGTCGCCGGCCGCGCGGCGCGCGATGAGCGGAGCAGGGAAGGATAGCGCCGCGACGGAGCCGCACGCATGAATCGGAGTTTTACGCCCGCAGTGCGTATGGTTGCAGCGCTGCTGCTTTTCATCTCGCCCGCGGCGGCGGGCACGCTGTCGGGCGTCGTGCGCAACGGCACGTCCGCGCAAGTCGCCGCCGGGCAGGACGTAATTCTCATTGCGCTGCAAGGCGGCATGGAGGCGGTGGCCACCGCGCGCACCGATGCGCAGGGGCGCTACCGCTTCGACCGGCCGGAAATTGGCGCCGCGCCGATGCTGGTGCGCGTCGTCTATAAGGGCGTGAACTATCACCAGAACGTGCCGCCCGGCCGCAGCAGCGCCGACATCGAAATTTTCGAGCCGGTGGCCACCGAAAAAGATCTGCAAATCCGCTCGCGCATGATTATTGTCCAGCCGCGCACCGGCGAGCGCGAAGGCGCGGTGCTGCTGGTGGGCGAAGAGTATGCGGTCCACAATCATTCCAAGCCGCCCGCCGCCTACAGTCGCGAGTTCGAATTTCGTATCCCGGAAGGCGCGACACTGAACCAAGTGGCGGCGTGGGGCCCGGCCGGCATGCCCGTGGTGCAGGGCACCACCACCAAAGGGCAGAATCACTTTGGCGTCCCGTTCCCGCTGAAGCCGGGAGAAAACGGCATCCGCGTTTCGTACGAGCTGCCGTACGGCAGCAATCAGGCTGTGGTGGGCGCGGCTTCGGTCTATCCGGTGGATTCGCTGATGGTGATTGCGCCGCCGACCATGCAAATTGCCGGGGCCGAATTGCGTTCCGCAGGCAACGAGCAGGGCTACAACGTGTTTACGCGCCAGGCCATGGCTGCCGGGGCGCGGCCAGATGTGGCTGTCTCCGGCACCGCGCCCATGCCGAGCGAGAGCGCGATGGAGGGACGCGGAGGCACGACGGCGGGCGGTGCAGACAGCGCAGGGGCAGGCGGGCGGCTGCAAACATTGCCCGGCCGGTTAGAAAGCCTGCGCTGGGTGCTGCTGGGCGGTTTCGCTGCGCTGTTCGCGCTCGGTGCTGTCTTTGTTTGGCGAAAGCCGCAGCGGCGCGCGGCGAACACCATGCCGGCCGAACTGCGCGCAACGGCTGGCGCTGCGAAAGGCGCAAGCACTGGCTCGATCACCCGGGATGTGGACGAGCTTGTTGCCCAGGAGATGGCGCAGATTAAAGACCTCTTGTTCCGCCTCGAGTTGCGCCGTCAGGCCGGCACGATCAGCGATGAGGAATACGCAGCCGAACGCTCGCGCACGGAAAAGATTCTGCGCGCCTTGGTGCAGGGCTAGGATTCAGTCGCACTAAGTAGGACAGACCTCCTGGTCTGTCCACTCTTTGCCGACGACATTGCACCCGCTGCTTTAACGGATGCCGGAAACGCAGGCTCATGCCGGGAACCTATCAAAGAAGGAGGACAGACCGGGAGGTCTGTCCTACTTGAGTCCCATCGGCTTTCAATTCAGTGACGTCAGCAAGCGCTACGGGACGCAATGGGCGCTGCGCAAAGTTTCCCTGCAAATTGCCGCCGGTGAGTTTGTGCTGCTGCGCGGGCCAAACGGCTCGGGCAAAAGCACGCTGCTACGAATCGCGGCCACGCTGACGCGGCCCAGCGCGGGCGAAGTGCAGTATTCTGGCGCGGGAAGCACCGATCCGCGCGACGCAAAAGCGCGCATTGGCCTGGTCGCGCACAGTACTTTGCTCTATGACGACCTCAGCGCCGTAGAGAACCTGCGCTTTTTCGGCAGCCTGTTTGGATTGCGCGATACCGGCCGGCGCGCCGAGGCCGCGCTGGAGTCGGTGGGCTTAGCCGGCCGGCGCAATGGGCTGGTGCGTACTTTTTCGCGCGGGATGCGGCAGCGGCTCTCGCTGGCGCGCGCGTTATTGCACGGGCCGGGTCTGCTGCTGCTCGATGAGCCGGCAACCGGGCTGGACCAGGAAGCGCGCGAGTGGCTGGAGCATACGCTGGCAGGCTCGCATACCGCCGGCTGCACGGTGTTGATGAGCACCCACGCCGGCGAGCCGGTGCCCGCGGCGGCGCGTAGCGTGTGGTTGGAGCGCGGCCAAATCGTGCGCGACACGGCCGAACTCCTGAACGCGCCGGGAGTACCGCGATGAGCGCGCTGCGCGCGGCAACCGCGATCCTGGGTAAAGAGCTGCGCACGGAGTTGCGCACGCGCGAACTGCTGAACACCACCATCGTCTTCGTGTTGATGATCCTGATCCTCTTCAGCTTCACGCTGGACCCGACGGCGGAAGAGTCGCGGCGGTTCACTCCGGGATTGCTGTGGCTGGCGATTTTGTTTGCGGGCGCGCTGATGCTCTTTCCGTCGTTCACCCGCGAGCAGGCCAACGACACGCTGGACGCGTTGCGCATGGCGCCCGCGCCTGCCTTCGCCATTCTGATGGGCAAGGTGCTGGCGAATTTTCTCTTTCTCACGGCAGCGGAGTGGCTGATGCTGCCGGTGTTCGCCGTGCTCTACGACACCAGTGTGCTGCGCGTGTTGTGGCAATTGCTGGCGGTGCTGGCGCTGGGCACTTTCGGGCTGGCGCTGACCGGCACCGCATTTTCTGCGGTAGCGGCGCATGCGCGGATGCGCGAGATGCTGCTGCCGCTTTTGCTGCTGCCACTGCTCACGCCGGTGTTGATTGCCAGCGTGGAGGCCAGCGCCGGATTGCTGGCGCGCGAGCCGCGCTTCGACCTGACGTGGGTTAAAATTCTCATTGGGTTCGACGTGGTTTTTCTCGCGGCATCGTACTTGGTCGCAGATGCTTTGATAGAGGAGTAGTCGGAACGACGTGAAAAAGTGAAGGCGTAATTGAAATCCCGCTTTGACTCTTTAGCCCTTTCACTCTTTCACGTCGAAAAAAGCATGAGGGAATCGCGCACATTGAGCAGGTTGCACACAGCGCTGGCGCTCGCAGTGGTCGTGCTGGTGATTGCCGGCGCGTACGCCATCTTTTTCATCGCGCCGATGGAGGTGCAGCAGCGCGAAGTTCAGCGCATTTTCTACTTCCATGTGGGCAGCGCGTGGACCGCGGGCATGGCATTCCTGCTGTGCTTTATCGCGAATGTCGCGTATCTATTCCGGCGCAGGGCAAAGTGGGACCGGCTGGGTGTCTCGGCGGCCGAAGTAGGGCTGGCCTTTTGCACCGTGGTGCTGATTACCGGGCCGATTTGGGCGAAGCCGGTGTGGGGCGTGGCGTGGGTATGGGACGCGCGGCTGACGACAACCGCGATCCTCTGGCTGCTCTACGCGGGCTATCTGCTGCTGCGGTCATTCATTGCCGAGGCGGAACGGCGCGCGGTGGCCTCGGCGGCATTTGGCGTGTTCGCGTTCCTCGATGTGCCGCTGGTGTACTTCTCGATCCGCATTTGGCGCACGCAGCACCCCGCGCCGGTGATTGCGGGCGGGGAAGGCTCGGGGCTGGACCCGGCGATGTGGAACGTGTTCCTGTTCAACTGGGTGGCACTGCTGGCGGCGATGGCCCTGCTCATGTGGAAGCGCTACCGCGTGGAAAAGCTGCGCGCCGAGGTGGAAGAGCTGGCCGTGGAAGTGGAATGGCGGAGCGCGGAGCGGGCTGCAACACCGTCGCCGGTTCGCGCGGAGCGCTAAACGCAACCACGGTGCAGAAAGGGCATCACACATGAAGAACTTCGAAAGTATCTTTGCCGCGTACGCCATCGGCTGGGCGGTCTTCTTTATCTACTATCTGACTGTCGCGCGCCGCCTGGCTCGCGCCGAGGCGGAGTTGCGCCGGCTGAAGCAAGCCATCGAACGTCAATAGGGATCCCGCGTGCCTGCTCGAAGAAAAATTGCCGTCGTGCTGTTGCAGCTTGGCGGGCCCGACTCGCAAGAAGCGGTGCAGCCGTTCCTTTACAACCTGTTCAGCGACCCCGACATCTTCGATATCCCGCTGGGCTTCCTCCTGCGCAAACCGTTTGCCAAATGGATCGCCTCGCGACGCGCGCCGAAAGTGGCCGCGCACTACGCCGAAATCGGCGGCGCATCCCCCTTGCTGCCGCTGACGCAAGCACAGGCGGCGGCACTGCAGCGTGCGCTCGAGCCGCACTGTGACGCGCAGGTGCTGATCGCCATGCGCTACTGGCGCCCGCTGACCAGCGAGGCCGTGCGAGAAGTGGACGCCGCCAAGCCGGACGAAATCGTATTGCTGCCGCTGTACCCACAGTATTCCTTCGCCACCACCGGCAGCAGCTTGAACGAATGGCAGCGCCACTGTCCCCACGCCGGCGTGCCCGTGCGCATCGTGGAGCACTACTGCCAGCATCCGCTTTACATCGCAGCGCAGGCGGAAAAAATCGCTGCCAGCCTCGCGCAGTTCGATCCCGCGCGGATGCCGGAGTCGCACGGCGTGGAGCGAACGCATTTGCTCTTCAGCGCGCACGGCTTGCCGGAATCGTTCGTGCGCCGCGGCGACCCCTACCAGCAAATGGTGGAAGCCACCGTCCGGCTGGTGATGCAGCACGGCGGCTGGCGCAATCCGCATTCGCTCTGCTACCAGAGCAAAGTAGGGCCGCAGAAGTGGCTCGAGCCATCGCTGCATGATGCGATTCACACCCTCGCGCACGACGGCGTGAAACAGGTGCTGGTGGTGCCGGTTTCGTTTGTCTCAGAGCACATCGAAACGCTGCACGAAATCAATATCGAGACACGCCAGGAGGCCGAGCAGCTCGGCATCCGCATGTTCCGCATGTGCCCGGCGCTGGGCGATTCGCCGCTCTTCATATCCTGCCTTGCTGACTTGGTGCTGAACGCCGTGGGTTTGCGCGCCTCCGACGCCGCGGCCGTCAGGAAGACGGCGGCAAGTTCTTGACACCGCTCAGGCTTCGTCATATAAGAAAACGTTGCTACAGGCTCAGGGTCACTTCATCCGCCCAATTGTCGAGGTTGAAGCTCGCTTGGAGCGATACTGTCGCGAGAGCACTCGCGCACATAACCGATGACGGAAACAGTCGAGAACAAATCCGCTGAGGGCGCACCGCCGGCCAAGCCGCCTGTCCCGGCGGCTCCCAAGCCGGCTGCGAAGCCCGCCGGGAAGGGCAAAGCGGCGGAAGAAAAGCCGCCTCATTTGCTGATGCGGCGGCGGCTGATTTGGGGATGCATCTGGGGCTACCTCGGTGTGAATTTCTTCATGTTCCTGCGGTTTTTCTTTCCTCGCGCATTATTCGAGCCCAAGACGGTTTTCTCCATTGGCAGCCCGACGGATTTCACCGTGGGCGTGGTGGAAACGAAGTTTCAGAAGGACTACCGCATCTGGGTCGTGCGCACCTCGTCGCGCCTGTTCGTAATCTACGCGCGCTGCACGCACCTGGGATGCACGCCGGACTGGAAAGAGAGCGAAGCCAAGTTCAAGTGTCCGTGCCACGGCAGCGGCTACGACAGCGAAGGTGTCAACTTCGAAGGCCCCGCGCCGCGCCCCATGGACCGCGCGCAGGTGACGCTGGACGCTACGGGTCAGATTATCGTGGATACCGGAAGGCTCTTCGTCCGCGAGAAGGGCGTGCGCGACGAGTTTGATAATCCGGGCGCGTATTTAACGGTGTAGAGTTTGCTCTTGTGCTTTCGCGTTAAGAGCGATTCGCTCTTCTGCTTGCGGTTAAAGGGTGGAAGGGTGAAAGAGTCAAAGAGTTTGAGAACGCTCGAGCTTCGCTTGGGCCTTTAACGCTTTAATATTTTCACTCTTTTACCTCACATCGGGCAGCTTTTTGCGGCGAGGGTCGGGTAAATGGCTGAGGGCAACGGCGGCAACGGCAGCAATGATAAGGGCAACGCCAACGGCAAGCGCGTTGGTCTGCTCGACCGCGTCCGCGACCGTGTACGCGACGACGTGAAGGGTCTGCCCGTTGTCCTCGAAAAAGGCAAGGAAGAAATCGCGTCGCTGAAGGAGCCGGAAAAGACGCAGCTTTTCCGCTCTGTCTTCCGCGTGAAGCACGACGACCAGCCGCGCAACCGCGCGCTCAGCGTGCTCACCAACGTCTTTTTCCACCTGCACCCGGCCAAAGTGAACCGCGACGCGGTGCGTTACAGCTACACCTGGGGCATGGGCGGCATCACCTTTTACCTCTTCATCGTCCTGACCTTCACCGGCATCCTGCTGATGTTCTACTACCACCCCACCAAAGTGCAGGCCTTCCGCGACATTTTGTATCTCGAGCATGACGTGCCCTTCGGCAAGCTGCTGCGCAACATGCACCGCTGGGCCGCGCACTTGATGATTATTACGACGTGGCTGCACATGTTCCGCGTCGTGCTGACGGGCTCTTACAAGCGCCCGCGCGAGTTCAACTGGTGCGTCGGAGTGGTGCTCCTGGTGCTGACGCTTCTGCTTTCGTTTACGGGCTACCTGTTGCCGGACGATCAACTGGGCTTCTGGGCGGTGACGGTGGGGACGAACATGGCGCGGGCGACGCCCATTCTGGGCCACGAAGGCCCGCTCGGGCCACAATTGGGAATGACGGCTTTCAACGATGTGCGATTCGCATTGCTGGGCGGCTCGATTGTGGATTCCAACGCGCTGCTGCGGGCCTACAT
>JBOGNS010000401.1:0-7459 GCA_050747305.1 Candidatus Acidiferrales bacterium
GACGTGCCCAGCGCCGCGCGCTGCAAGTCCGCCACCTCACGCTGGAACGCGCCCAGCGCCGGCCGGTCTTTCGCCGCCAGCGGCGAGGAACCCAGCACGTACACCGTAAACGTCTGTGGCTGCCCGATCACCGTTTCCTCGCCGTTCACGCGCTTGGCTACCGATACGGTGAAGTCGCCCGGCACCACCATCGGCCCTTGCGGCCCGCCGCCGAAGCCGCCTCCGCCGCGTTGCTCTTCGTCCCCGTCGTCGCGCCGCGCCGCCGGCACCACCGGCGGATTGTGCCGCAAGTCCCACGTGACGCGGTGCATCCCGCGGCCCACCGGCCCGGTAATCTCGCGCACCACCGCGCCGCTGTTGTCGCGCACGGTGATCACGATGGCCGGCCGCTCTTCCTGCGCTTCTGCGCGCAACTCTTCGAGGCTGGGGAACGGCAAATCTTCCTTTTTGCGCTCCGCCTCACGCTCTTTCTCGCGCCGCTGCTCGCGCTTCGTGCGAATCTGCTCCTTCAGGTAGTACGTGATTGTCGCGCCGAACGCCGGATTCGCCGCCAAGTAGTGCGACGCGCCCTGAAAGCCCGACCCGCGCCCGCCATACGGCGACGACGGCACATAAATCGGCGTATTCTTCACCGCAAATACCGCCGCATCCTTATCCAGCGCTTCTTTGCTCACCGCGCGCAGCGGCGAATAGTCGTCCAGGATGTAGAAGCCGCGGCCAAAAGTGGCTGCCACCAGATCGTTCTCGCGCTGCTGGATGGCCAGATCGCGCACCGCAATCGTCGGCAGACCGCCGCGCAGCCGCACCCACTTCTTGCCGCCATCCACGGTAAAGAACAAGCCAAACTCCGTGCCCACAAAGAGCAGGTTTGGGTTGACGTGGTCTTCAGCGATCGCCAACACATAGTGATCCGCCGGCAAATCACCGGCAATCGAGCTCCATGACTTCCCGCGGTCGGTGGTCTTCAGCACATACGGTTTGAAGTCGTAATTCTTGTGGTTCTCGAGCACCGCGTACGCCGTATTCGCATCGTGCTGCGACGCCAGCAATCGCTGCACCAGCGCGCGCTCCGGCACGCCTTCGATTCCGTCAATTTTGCGCCAGTTCCCGCCGCCATTTTCTGTCACGTGGATCAAGCCATCGTCGGTGCCGGCATAAATTAACCCTTCCACTTTGGGCGACTCGGCCACTGCCGTCAGCGCGCCATAAGGCGACGTGCTGATTGCACGCTCCACCGCTTCCGGCCCCCAGATCCGTCCCATCACTTTGAGCTGGTTGCGGTCAATCTGCCGCGAAAGGTCGCCGCTGATGGCCCGCCACGAGCCGCCGCGGTCATCGCTGCGATACAGCCGCTGCGAGCCAAAGTAGATCCGCGTGGGCGAGTGCGGGCTGAGCAGCAACGGTGCATCCCAGTGCCAGCGGTTCGCCGCTTCGTCTTTGCCCTCCTGCGGCTGGATGCGCAGACGCTCGCCGGTGCGCCGGTCGTGGCGCGCCAGCCCGCCATACTGCGACTCCGCATACACAATGTTGGGGTCGGTGGGATCCACCTGCACCTTGAACCCGTCTCCGCCTAGCACCACGAACCAATCGCTGTTCGCGATGCCGCTCTGGCTGATGGTGGCCGACGGCCCGCCGAGGGTGTAATTGTCCTGCGTGCCGCCGTACACGTAGTAAAACGGCTCGGAGTTATCCACCGCCACGTCGTAGAACTGCGTCACCGGCAGGTTGGCTTTGAAGTGCCAGTTCTCCCCGCGGTCGAAACTTTCATACACCCCGCCGTCGCCGCCCGATAGCAGATAATTCGTATCGTTCGGATCGATCCACAGCGCATGCTCATCCACGTGCTTGTTGCGAATCGGCACGCGGGTTACGGTGCGCCCGCCGTCTTCCGTCACCTGCATGAAGGTATCCATGATGTACACGCGATCCGCGTCCTTCGGGTCGGCGATAATTTCCTGATAGTAGTTGCCGCTGGTCACCGTGCCGCCGCGCCGCGTCCATGTGGCCCCGCGGTTCTGGCTGCGGTAAATGCCCGACCGGTTGTCGCCCGACGCGGCGATGATCGCGTACACCACATCCGGGTCCGCCGGCGAAATCGTCAGCCCGATGCGACCCACATGGCCGGTCGGCAGTCCGCCGCCAAGCTTCGTCCACGTCTTGCCGCCATCCGTGGTTTTGTGAATCGCGCTCTCTGGCCCGCCGGTGATCAGCGACCACTGATGCCGCCGCCGCTGCCACGCCGACGCATACAGCACATCCGGGTTGCGCGGATCCATTACCACTTCGTTCACGCCGGTGTTCTCGCTGATTTCCAGCACCTTGTTCCACGTTTTGCCGCCGTCGGTGGTTTTGTAGAGCCCGCGGTCGCCGCCCGCGCCCCACAGCGGCCCGTGCGCCGCCACGTACACCACGCCCGAATCGCGCGGATCAATCACCATGCCGCCGATGTGCCGCGACTCTTTCAGCCCCATATTTTTCCAGTTGCGCCCGCCATCGTCGCTGCGGTAAACGCCGTCGCCATAGCTCACGCTGCGCTGCGCATTGTTTTCGCCTGTGCCTACCCACACCACTTCCGGATTGTTGGGGTCCAGCCGCACAACGCCAATCGAGTACGAACCCTGGCTATCGAAAATCGGCCGCCACGTGGTGCCGGAATTTTCCGTCTTCCACACGCCGCCCGACGCTACCGCCACATAGTAGGTTGCGCGATTCTTCGGATGCACGGCAAAATCGCTGATCCGCCCCGACGCCACCGCCGGCCCAATCGAGCGCAGCTTCAGCCCATTGAATGTCGCCGACGAAAACGGCTCCTGCCGCCGCTCCCCGCCTTCGCGTTCGCCCGGCTTCTGCTCCTGTGGGACAGACCTCCCGGTCTGTCCGCTTTGTGCCGCCGACTGCGTCAAGCACATCACGCACACCACCGCCACGAGCATCCCGCCAACCAGCCACTTCCTCATCGCTCTCCTCCGCTGTTCCTCAGTAAACCTGGCACTCGTCACGACGCTCCAACCAGCACCTTTTTTAGCCTCTGCGAACTCTGTGCTCCTCTGCGCCTCTGTGTTTCTCCTTTCCCTTTTGCCTTTTTCCTTTTGCCTCTTACCTATTCTTCTTCCCTGCCTTCGCTCGAAACGCAAACGCCGGCTCCGCATCGTACGCAATCGGCTTCTCACGCAACCCGCGCAATTGCCGCGCCGTGCGCTCGCGCGCCTGCTGCACCCGCTCTTCCATCTCCGGCGACAAATTCAGCCCGCTACCGTCGCCAGCCGCTTCCCGCGCCTGCTGCGGTGCAGGCTGGGCCGCCGCCGCTGCCTGTGCAGCCGCAACGCGAGCCGCTGCTTCGCCCTCAAGCGCAGCCACGCCCGCCGCGGCCCCCAACAGCGCCGCGCCGCCGGCTACTGCTCCGCCAGCCAGCTTCCCAAACTCTCGCCGATTCAATTTTCTTTTCTTCGCCATGGACCACCCCCATGTAGCACAGGCTTCTAGCTGGTGCGCATTTCATGTCGCACGAAACGCGATCCGGAACTGCGGCTGCCCCGTCGCCCTCGTTTTCACCCAGCCTCCGGAAGCCGTGCGACACACGCGCCGCGCGCGGCAGCATACCCTAGCCATGCGCGCGCGCCAAAGGGAATTCGATTGGCACTAAGACGGCGCGCACCACCAAGCCGTTACGCTGCTTCGGGCTAAGTTTGTACGGAAGAAAGCGGAAGAACTCTGGTTAGCGCGTCTTATTGCTTGCGAAGGTTTCGCCGAAAAAGTCGCCCTCATTCCAGCGCGGGCGCTCGGTTTGTTGGGCTACGGCGTAGCCGATCAAGAAATTAAAGCGCGCGCCCAGCGCGCCGGCCTCGAAGCTGAAGGGCTGGCTCATGTCGTCCAGCGGCGTGTGGTAGCGCTCGGCGAGGTACTCCAGAAAGCGCGCCTGCCCGTCAATCTCCGGGGCTGACGACTTCATTCCCGGAAAAACGAATACCGCCGGCACGCCCTTCTTGATGAACGAATACTGATCGCTGCGCACGAAAAAATTCTCTTCCGGCGCCGGGTCCGGCGACAGCACGATGCCCAGCCGCTTCGCCGCGGCTTCCGCCACCGCGCCCATCGACGAGTGATCCGCGCCGTGCACCACTGCATCGCCGGGATAAAGGATCAGCCCGCCGTCGAGGTTCACGTTGGCAACAATCGCGCGCGCAGGCACCGTGGGAAAATTCGCATAGTATTCCGACCCCAGCAGCCCCTCCTCCTCCGCCGCCACCGCCACAAAAACCACCGAGCGCCGCGGCGGCTTCGGCAGGCGCGCAAACGCTCGCGCTGCTTCCAGCATTTGCGCAATGCCGCTCGCGTTATCCAGCGCGCCGTTGTAGATGGCGTCACCATCACGCGGCTCGCCGATGCCTTCGTGGTCCAGATGCGCGGTGTACACCACGTACTCCTCGCGCAGCTTCGCATCCGACCCGCGCAGCACCGCCGCCACATTCGGACTGCTCACAGACTCATGCCGGCTCACCCGCCGCATGCGCGCCGTCACCTGAAGCGCAAACGCCTGCGCGCGGCTTTGCTCCGCGTCGGCCGCCGCCTGCTCGTAGCTTTTCGTTGCGCCGGCAAAAAGCGCGCGGCTCTGCTCGAGACTGAGCACCCCGCCGGCGCGCAACTGCGGCTGCGCATCGTTGGGCATGCCTTGCGCGTCGAGCCACCGGTAACCCGGCTTGCGCAGGATGCGCGTCAACTGCGCCCACGGAAACCGCTTCTCCTCCTTTTCCGTCCAGAGCACGAGCATGCCCACCGCTCCGCGGCGCGCTGCATTCGCCGCCTTGAGGTCGCGTGAAGAAAAGTGCGCGCGCTCCGACGACGCGAACTTCGCCGGCGCGTTCGAGAACATGGCCACGATTTTTCCGCGCACGTCGATGCCGGCGTAGTCGTCATAACCCAGCTCCGGCGCGGTTACGCCGAAGCCGACAAACACCACCGGCGCCTCCGCCCGCGTGTCCGTATGTACTTCGTGGCCCGGCGCGGCGAAGTCGCGACCCAGCACCAGCCGCTCCGCCTTGCCTTTGCGCACCAGTTCCAGCCAGCTCCGCTCCGCATCCAGCTCGATGCGGCGCAGCGGCACCGGCTGATAGTACGTGCCGTTCGCGCCCGCCGGCGCCAGCCCCATCTGCTCGAACTGCGACGCCACATAATGCGCCGCCAACTCATAGCCGCGCGTGCCCGTGCCACGCCCCTCCAGCAAATCGTCAGCCAGGAAGCTCATATGCGCTCGAATCGCCTCCGGCGTGATCACCGCCAGCGCCGCATCCGATGGATCCTGCGCTCGCGAGCCGCCCCTGCGCTGCTCCGCCGGGACAACCGTAGCCGTCAGTGGCGCAATAATCCAGACCAGCATTAGTCCAGCCAACACCATCAGAGTTCGGCTCGAAGTTTTTTTCCTATTTTCCATTTTCTATTTTCCATTTTCCGTCTTTAGTAGCCGATCGCCGCGCCGTCCGCATCCCGCGGATCGCTCGCCCCCATGCGCACGCCGCTCTTCGCATCCAGATAAATTCCCATCGCGCGCCCCTGGCTGCGCGACGAATTCGACACGCGCACCTCGTGCCCCATGCTGCGCAACCTCGCCAGCGTTTCCGGCGACGCGCCATATCGCTCGATATTCAGCCGGTCCGGCAGCCACTGATGATGGATGCGCGGCGCTTCAATCGCTTCCGCCACGTCCATGCCGAAGTCCACCACGTTGACGATCACTTGCGCCACCGTATTGATGATCGTGCGCCCGCCCGGCGAGCCAATCAGCAGCAGCGGCTTCCCGTCTTTCACTACAATCGCCGGCGTCATCGAACTGATCATGCGCTTGCCCGGCGCCACCAGGTTTGCCGCCGTGCCGATTTTTCCCGTTTCATCGGTCAGCCCCGGAACCGGATTGAAGTCGCCCATTTCATTGTTCAGCAGGAAGCCCGTGCCCGGCGCCACAATTTTCGACCCGAACCACGCCTCGATCGTGTACGTCACCACCACCGCGTTGCCGTCCGCGTCCATCACCGAGTAATGCGTCGTCTCCTCCGACTCGATCGCGTCATTGAACCGCGCCGCATCGCTCACCGACGCGTGCGTCAGGCTGATCCTCGCGCGCAAATTCGCCGCATGCTCCTTCGATGTGAGACGCGCCAGCGGCAATTCCGGGTTGAACTCCGGGTCGCCCACCCAGCGCGCGCGATCCGCAAACGCCCGCCGCATTGCCTCCGCCAGCAGGTGCAAGTGCGTCGCCGACCCAAAGCCCGCCTCGCGCAGCTCGTAGCCCTCCAGAATATTCAGCATCGTAATCAGCGCCGCGCCGCCCGAGCTCGGCGGCGGCATCGAAATAATCTCGTGACCGCGATAGCTGCCGCGCAACGGCGTGCGCTCCTTCGCTTCATACGCCGCCAGATCCGCCTCCGTGATCAGCCCGCCGCCGGCCTTCATCCCTGCCGCCAGCAGGCGCGCCGTCTCGCCTTTGTAGAATCCGTCGCGACCTTGCTGCTGGATGCGCTGCAACGTGCGCGCCAGATCCGGCTGCTTCCAGATTTCGTCCGCCTCGTAGAATCCGTCGTCCTTCAGGAATTGCTTCGCACTCCCCGGATACTTCTGAAAATCCTCCGCACTATCGCGAAAATCCGCCGCCATCTTCCAGCTCAGCGGAAAGCCTTCTTCCGCCAGCCGCACCGCCGGCGCAATCAACTCGCTCATCGGAAGCTTGCCGAGTTTGCTGTGCGCCAGAAAAAATCCCGCCACCGTTCCCGGCACGCCCACCGCCAGCCAGCTATCGTGATGTTTGATCTCGTCGTACTCGCCTTTCTCGTCGAGGAACATGCGCGGGTGCGCCGCCGCCGGCGCCTTCTCGCGAAAATCAAATGCGCGCGCTTCGCCATTCGTCATGCGCGCAATCAGGAATCCTCCGCCGCCGATATTTCCCGCGCCCGGGTGCGTCACCGCCAGCGCGAACCCCGTGGCAATCGCGGCATCTACCGCATTTCCGCCCTTCTTCAGAATCTCCACGCCCACCTGCGACGCCAAATAGTGCGACGACACCACCATCCCCCGCCGCGCCCGCACCGGATGCCCCGCTGCCCCTTCCAGCCTCGCCGCCGGCCACGGCGCCGCCAGAACCAACCCCAGCAAGAGCGCCATCATGACCCGGCGATTCCCCATCGAGTGTGTACGCATCACCGCTCCCCCGTTACGCAGCCGCTACCAACGGGAGAGGATTATAGCGCAGCGGCGAATCGCCATCGTGTGTGGTTCAGAAGCCGGTTTGCTGTGGCGCAGGCGGGACGAGCCGTTGCAGCGTGGCCTCGACTTCTTCCGGCTTGAAGCCGAAGGGGCCTGGCTGAGCCTTGTGCGCGATGCGGCCGTCGCGGTCCACCACATAGAGCCGGTCGGGCCAACCAGTGTACGCGAGTTCAGTGGAGTTCGAGAAATCATCAATCAGGGTGGGGAA
>JBOGNS010000402.1:0-11870 GCA_050747305.1 Candidatus Acidiferrales bacterium
AGGTACGAAGCCACTTCCGCGGCGCCCACATAGTAGAGGTTCCCGATAATCCTCGCCGGCTCGACCGGGCGATTCCATGAGCGCGAGGTTTCGTCAAGTTGCCCGGCAGCGGTTAGGAAAAATGCCAGAGAAAGGATTAGGAGACAAAAAGTGAAGCGCTGACCTGCCATGATATCTCCGTTGCCGCTTCGAATCACTACGCCTCTAAAGTCCCTTCGAAGATGCGGACGGCGGAGCCGCGCACCAGCGGCACAAGTTTGGCCTGCTCGAGCGGCAGCACGAAGGCGTAGATTTCGCTGGGCCGACCCATCTCCACTCCTTGCACGATTTCGATGGGCTTGCGCGCTTCGTGGCGGCCGTGGTGTACCAGATAGGCGGCGAGCGAGCCGCAGGCCGAGCCGGTGGCCGGGTCTTCCTGAATGGCCCAGGGCAGCATGCCGCGGGCAAACGCTTTACCGCGCCCGGCGAGCGCGAAGCAATAAGCGACGGTGCGTTCGCCGCCCATCGCTTTCAGCAGCGCGTGCTGGTTCACTCGAATCCGTTTCAGCGCTTCGCGGCGGCGCAGCGGCACCATCAGATTGAACACGCCGGTGGAGACGGATTCAATCGGCAGGGAAGGGTCGAAGTCGGCCGGCTTCAGGCCGAGCGCCGCAGCCAGCGCGGGCTTGGAGATGCGCGGTCGCTTGAAGCGCGCGGCGCGCTGCGTCATGGTGACGCACAGCGGGCGGCCCTCGTCGAATTCGATTTCCACGGGCAGTACGCCTGCGCCGGTCTGCTGCCACACATGGACAGCGCCGTCACGCGCGGGCACCACGCCGAGTTCCGCCAGCAGGAACCACGTTCCAATCACTGGATGGCCCGCGAGCGGCAGCTCCTGTTCGGTGGTGAAGATGCGCAGGCGCGCGAGCGCGCGGTCGCTGGTGGGCTTCTGGATGAAGACGGTTTCGCTCAGGTTCATTTCCTTGGCGATGGCTTGCATGCGGCGCGTGGAGAGGCCGTCGCCGTCGGTGACTACAGCCAGCGGGTTGCCCGCGAAGGGCTTGTTGGTGAAAACGTCGAGCTGGTAGAGGCGTCGCTTCATCGGTTGTCCTCTTTGCCGTACCAGATTACAACGGAATGCGGCGCGCGAGGAGAAGCGCCAAAATGGCGCCGGTAGGACAGACCTCCCGGTCTGTCCGCCTTACGGTTTCCCGTTTCCTTTCCGCGAGTCACACAGCGGACAGGCCGGGAGGCCTGTCCTACAACTTCTGCACGAGCGCGGTGGTGGCTTCGAGCACGCGCTGCGTGGTTGCCGGGCTGGAAGTTTCGGCGTAGATGCGCAGCATGTTTTCCGTGCCGGAGGCGCGCACCATCACCCAGCCGATGTCGCCGAGGTACGCTTTGATGCCGTCGAGGTTCTCGCGCTTGGTGACCGGCCAGTCGAGCAGGCGCGCAAGCTTGGAGTCGCTGAAATGCGCGATGGCCTTTTCCTTTTGTCCGGCGCGCAACTCGAGATCCACGCGGCCGTAGTGATGCTCGCCGAATTCGGCGTGCAGCAGCGCGACCAAGCCTTCCAGGCGCTTGCCGTGCCACGCCATCACTTCTGCCAGGAGCAGCGCGCTGACCGTGGCGTCGCGTTCCGGCAGATGCAACTTGACGCCGATGCCGCCGCTTTCCTCGCCGCCCAGCAGGATGTCGCGCTCCAGCATCAACTCGCAGATGTACTTGAAGCCGATGGGCACCTCGTAAAGCTTGCGGCCGTACTTCGCGGCGATCTTGTCGATCATCTTTGTGGATGAAAAAGTCTTGGCCACGTCGCCATCGAGCTTGCGCGCGCCCGCCAGATGCCACAGCAGGATCGAAAAAATCTGGTGCGGAGTGACGAAGCGGCCTTTGCTGTCCACGGCGCCGATGCGGTCGCCATCGCCATCGGCGCACAGGCCGGCGTCGTAGCCACCTTCCACAACCGCTTTTTGCAGCGCCGCAGTGTGCGGTTCGATAGGCTCCGGGTTCACGCCGCCAAAGCGCGGGTCGCGCGTGCCGCGAATTTCGTCGCAGGCAATTCCGTGCCGCATAAGAATCTCGCGCAGCAGGCCGCGCGCCGCGCCGTGCATCGGGTCCACCAGCAGGCGAAGCTTGGCCGCGCGCAGGCGGTCCCAGTCAACCAGCTTCTCCAGCGTTTCGAGGTAAGGAGCTTTCACGTCGAGCGAATGGATCAGATCTTTGCGCGGCGGCAGCGCGGGAGAATTGCCGGCCAGCATCGTGTGCAGTTCCTTTTCGATTTGCGCGACGATGGCCGGCGAGGCTGAGCTGCCGTAGCTGGCCTTGTACTTGATCCCGTTCCAGCGGTAGGGGTTGTGGCTGGCGGTGATCATGATGCCGCCGGCTGCGCCGCGCAGCCGTACCAGCAGCGAAATTGCCGGCGAGGGGCAAGCCTGCTCGGCCAGCCATACCGGCGTGCCGGTGGAGGAGATCACTTCGGCGGCCGCTCGCGCGAAATTCTCCGAGCCGTAGCGCGTGTCGTATCCGACCAGCACGCCCGCATCCGGCTTTTCGCAGCGCACCACGTAGCGGGCAATCGCCTGCGTCACCTTGCGCACATTCTCGAAGGTGTAGTCGTCAGCGATTACGCCGCGCCAGCCATCGGTGCCGAATGTAATTGGGGGCATGCTCAGCGCAGTATAAAGGAAGTGAAGGAGGTGAATGAGGTGAATGAGGTTAAGGATGTGAAGGATACACGGCGCCGCGTCCGGTGACGAATCTCTTCACACCCTTTCACCTCCTTCACCTCCACACTCGCTAAAGGAGGGTATGCTGCTTGCGCTCCTCCAGCCATTTCACGATTTGGCTGACGTCCTGTGCGCGGTCGCGGGGGCAGATGAGCAGCGCGTCGGGCGTTTCGACTACGACTAGGTCATGCACGCCGAGGGCGGCGACGAATTTCTTTGGGCTCCACAGGAAGTTTCCGCTGGCGTCGATGGCCGCGTGTTCGCCGGCGGAGACGTTGTCGCTGCCATCGCGGGTCATCAGGTCGTAGACTGCGGCCCAGGAACCGATGTCGCTCCAGCCGATTTCGGCCGGCAGCACGAATACGCCGCCCGATTCTTCCGGTGCGGGTCGGCCAGAGGCCGGCGATACCGCTGTGGCGCGCTCCATCACCGCGTAATCCACGGAAATATTTTCGAGCTGCGGGTAGAGGCTCGCGAGCGCCTTCTTGTAGCGCGGCGTGCCAATCAATTTTTCCAGGCGCAGCAGCGCATCGTGTGTGGCGGGCAGGAATCGCTGCAAGCCATCGAGGAATGTAGAGATGCGCCAGAAAAACATGCCGGCATTCCAGTAGTAATTCCCGGACGCAACATACTCCTGCGCTTTGCTGAGCGAGGGTTTCTCGGTGAAGCGCGCTACGCGAAAGACCGGTTCGCCGGTTCCGGCAGGGGCTGCATCGGCGCGCTCGATGTAGCCGTAGCCGGTTTCCGGGCGTGTGGGCGGGATGCCGAGCACAACCAGATTCGGCCCGCGTGCGGCGACCGTGAGCGCCGCGCGCACCACGGCCTGATAGCGCGCGGCATCGGCGATGTAGTGATCGGCGGGCAGCACAGCCATCACCGCATGGGGATCTTTCTGCGCGATGTGGATCGCTGCGAGTCCGATGGCGGCGGCGGTGTTGCGCCCCACCGGCTCGGCTAGCGCCCGCGTGGCGGCGACACGCGGCACGTTGCGGCGCACGGCGGCGGCCTGCTCGGCATTGGTGACCACCCACATGCGCGACGGCGGGAAGACGGGCAGCAGCCGCTTCACGGTCTGCTGAAGCATGGTTTCGCTGCCGACAATGTTCAGTAGTTGCTTCGGCGTGCGCGTGCGGCTGCGCGGCCAGAAGCGCGTGCCGCGCCCGCCCGCCAGAATCACCGCATGGGCCGTCTGCGTTGTCGGCTTGGCCATAGGAAGCTGGATTTTGCCACAGAGTCACAGAGCCACGGAGAGAAATCGGGCAAACGAAAGCTCGATTCACACGCGCAAAGCCGACTCAACGTCGGAAGACGAAGCCCAAGCGAGCCGCATCGCCAGGGCCGCGGGACTCGAGCTGCCGTGCGACCCGTTTCACGTCGGGTACGTAAGTGCGCAGCAGGCTCGTGGGATTCGAAGGAGTGATGCGATAGTTGACCGCTGCCGGAATCAGCCAAACGTGCGCGCGAGTGTATTCAGCTTCTTCGCGCTCCCACGTCAGCTTGCCTTGGCCGTCGAGAATTATGAGCAGCTCAAAGTTCTCGGGCGTGGCCTCAGGCTCTCTGGGAGCGATCAGTTCCCACCTTTCTGCCGCGAAGTACGAGCATATGAGATGAAAAGTGACGGAACCACCCTGGCCTACAAATCTAAGGCCAGGAAGTTTGCCGCCGATTTGTTTGCCGAAGCGGGAGACGGCTAGCGCTTTTTCGATGTGCAAGGGGCGGGGCTTGCCGTCGAGGCCGGGGCGGTTGTAATCGAACACGCGATAGGTGAGGTCGGAGTTTTGCTGGATTTCGCAGAGCACGAGGCCGGGGCCGATGGTGTGAACGGTGCCGGCGGGCACGAAGATGGTGTCGCCGGCGGCGACCGGAATGCGCGTGAGGCAGCTTTCCGCTGAGCCGTCGGCGATGGCGCGGCAAAATGAATCGGGCGTCACGTCCGGCTTCAGGCCGACCAAGACTTCCGCGCCGGGGCGAGCTGCCACGGCGTGCCACATTTCGGTTTTGCCGGTCCAGCCGGTGTGCGCCTCGCGGGTGCGCGCGTAGTCGTCGTCGGGATGCACTTGGATCGAGAGGATGTCTTCCGGGAAGAGAAATTTCAACAGCAGCGGAAATGGCTTGCTAGTGTCGAGCCGCGTACCCGCCCATTCCGGCGGCATGGCGCGCCATGCGCCGGCGAGCCGCTGGCCGGCAAAAGGGCCGTCAGCGAACTTGCAATCGTTTCCGGTAAGCCACACTTCGCCGATCGGCTCCGCGAGATTCGTTTTTTCAGGATAGAGCGGGGCCAGCGAGCGCGCGCCCCAGATGCGCGGGACAAACTGCGGTTCGAGCCGGCAGGGAACCGGCTTCACGGCGCGGTGCCCGCTGCGCCGGCGCGGTGTTCGGCGGTGGAGCCGAAGAATCGCTCGAGCCGCCGCAATCCCTCTGCGATACGGTCGATGGAAGTAGCGTAGGAGAAGCGCAGGCAGCCGGGCGCGCCGAAAGCTTCGCCGGGCACGACAGCGATGTGCTCGCGTTCGAGCAGCATTCGCGCCAGTTCGGTTGTGCTGCTTACGCCGCGGTCAGCCAGCCGCGCCTGGAAGTTGGGGAACGCGTAGAACGCGCCCTGCGGCATGGTGCAGCGGACGCCTTTTATGGCACAGAGGCCCACAACCATGCGGTCACGACGGCGGCGGTATTCGGCGAGCATTGTCTTCACCGACTCCATCGAATTGGTCAGCGCGCAAAGCGCAGCGTACTGCGCGATGGAAGTGGGATTCGACACCGACTGGCTCTGCAGCTTGATCATCGCGTCGGCGAGCGGCTTCGGAGCGAGCGCGTAGCCCATGCGCCAGCCGGTCATCGAGAAGGTTTTCGAGCACGAGCCGACCACGATCACGTGCGTCTTGGCATCGCGCGCCGCGGCGATGGAATAGGGCGCGCCGTCGTACACGAAGTGCGAGTAGCACTCGTCGGTCATCAGCATCACGTTACGCGCGCGGCACACATCGAGGATGCGCTCGAACTCATCGCGGGGCACCACAGCGCCGGTGGGATTATTCGGTGAGTTCACAATCAGCAGCCGCGTGCGCTCGGTGATGGCGGCGTCCACCTGAGCGGCGCGCAAAGCGAAATCATCGGCGGCGTGCGTCTCGATGATCACCGGCGTGCCGCCGGCATACTTCACCATGTCTGGAAAGCTCACCCAGTAGGGCGCGGGAATCAGCACTTCATCACCGGGCGAGACCAGGCAGCAAATCGCGTGAAACAGCGAATGCTTGCCGCCGGTGGTGGCGATGCACTCGCCCGGCTGGTAGGCGGTGCCGAACTGCGCGGCGTGCCACTTCACAATCGCTTCGCGCAGCGGCGCAATGCCGGCGGCCGAAGTGTACTTGGTGCGATTTTGCTGGATGGCTTCGATGGCGGCCTGCTTGATGTGATCGGGCGTAGGGAAATCGGGCTCGCCGATGCTGAAGTCCACCACGTCGCCGCCGCGCTGGCGAAGTTTCTCTGCCTCCGCGGCAACGGCCATGGCGGGAGAAGCAACGATGCGATTAATGCGATCGGTCAGCTTGATGTTCATGTTCACCGATTCTCCCCGTAGGGGCGGCCCCCTGTGGCCGCCCACCTTTTGCAGCAAACTCGATCGCACACCGGGGCAGGCACGGGGGCCTGCCCCTACACCGTTTTGGCGCGCAGGCGCTCGATCACCAGCGACGGAACCAGCTTGCTGATGTCGCCGCCCAGATGAAAAACTTCCTTCACCAGCCGCGAGCTCAGGTAGCTATACGCCTCGGCGGGCATCATAAAGACCGTCTCGATGCCGGGGGCAAGCTTGCGGTTCATCAGCGCCATCTGCAACTCATATTCGTAGTCGGAGATGGCGCGGATGCCGCGCAGCAACACCTGGGCGCCGCGGCGCTGCGCATACTCGACCAGGAGGCCATCAAAGACGTCGATCTCTACATTGCTCCACGGGCGCGTAACTTCGCGGAGCATCTCGATGCGCTCTTCCACCGAGAAAAGCGGCAGCTTGTCCTGATTCTGCAGGACGGCAACCACCAGCCGGCCGAAGATTTTCGCGCCGCGCTCGATCAAATCGAGGTGCCCGTTGGTCACCGGGTCAAACGAGCCAGGATAGATTGCCAAAATCGGCTTCATTTGTATGCGCGGGCCGCGCTTCGCGCGCCATTCTAACTCATTAGCAAACGGCGCGCACGGCGGAACGAGCGACCAACTGAGTGTTCTTTGAGTGAGCCTCCCGGGTGCTTCGGCCGCACGGTTCTACGTTCCGGCCTGCGCAGTTTGACGCCGCCGACCGCTTCGGTCTTATACTTGAATGATTCGCAATCAGGAGAGAAAGGTGTCGCTGAAGCTTCCTATTTACATGGATTGTCATGCTACCACGCCCGCGGACCCGCGCGTGGTGGAGGCGATGCTGCCCTGCTTCACCTCGAATTTCGGCAACGCGGCCAGCCGCAACCACTCGTTCGGTTGGAGCGCTGAGCAAGCAGTGGAAAACGCGCGCGAGCAAGTCGCGCGGCTGATTGGGGCCACGCCGAAGGAAATTATCTTCACCAGCGGCGCTACCGAATCGGACAACCTCGCGATTAAAGGCGTGGCCGAGATGTACGGCGAGCGGGGCAACCACATCATTACGCAAGTGACCGAGCACAAGGCCGTGCTGGACACCTGTAAGCGGCTTGAGACGCGCGGCTGCGCGGTGACGTATTTGCCGGTAGAGAAGGACGGGCGCATCAACGTCGACGACCTACGCCGCGCCATCACCGACAAAACCATCCTCATCTCGATCATGTACGCGAATAACGAAATCGGCGTGGTGCAGCCCGTCGCGGAAATCGGCAAGATCGCCAAAGAGGAGGGCATTTTCTTCCACGTGGATGGCGCGCAGGCCGCCGGCAAAATTCCGGTGGACGTAAACAAGGACAACATCGACCTGCTGGCGATCTCGGCCCACAAGATATACGGGCCGAAGGGCGTAGGCGCGCTGTACGTGCGGCGGCGCAACCCGCGCGTGCAACTCAGTGCGATGATCGATGGCGGCGGGCACGAGCGCGGCATGAGGTCCGGCACGCTGAACGTTCCCGGCATCGTGGGCCTGGGCGCGGCGTGCGAAGTGGCGGTGAAGGAAATGCCGCGAGAGAGCGAACGGTTGCGCGGGTTGCGCGACCGGCTGAAGGAGAAGCTCTTCGCCAGTCTGGACGGGCTGTACATCAACGGCTCGATGGAGCATCGGCTGCCGCACAATCTGAATATCAGTTTTGCCTGCGTGGAAGGCGAATCGCTGTTGATGGGCATTCACGATGTTGCGGTATCGAGCGGGTCGGCATGTACGTCAGCAACGCAGGAGCCCAGCTACGTGCTGAAAGCGCTGGGCGTAAATGAAGATCTGGCGCACGCGTCAATCCGCTTTGGCCTGGGCCGCTTCAATACTGGGGAAGAAGTGGACTACGTGGCCGGCCGCTTGGTACAAGTGGTCAGCCGGCTGCGCGAGCTTTCGCCGCCGTACGAAACCGCGAAGGAAAGCGCGGCCATCCGCAAGATATAATAGTGGCAGGTCATGGCGCGCGGCAGGCACGAGGAGGATGGCGAGGGAAATGGTCAACCTGACAGAAAAGGCGGCAAAGAAAATCCAGCAACTGCTGGCCAAGGAAGGCGTGCCGGTGGAGAGCGGCGGGCTGCGCGTAGGCGTCCAGGGCGGCGGCTGCTCGGGCCTCTCCTACGCGATGCGGCTGGAGACGCAGGCGCGGGCAAAAGATCACGTGTTCGAGAAGTACGGCGCGCGTTTGTTCGTCGATCCCAAGAGCCACGTTTTTCTGGACAACACGACGCTGGATTACGTAGAAGAGTTGATCCGCCAAGGGTTCGTCTTCATCAATCCCAATGCCACGCGCGCCTGCGGTTGCGGCAGTTCGTTCACGGTTTGAGGTATCGCTGGCTTCGCAAAGTTGCCGGGGCAGGCCATCAGATGGCCTGGCGCCCAGTAGGGTGATGCGGACGGCGCTTAGGAAGCGCCAGTGGTGGCCGCTTTGCGGGCTCTGGCAGTCCGCTGGATTCCCGGGAATTGCGCAAAGGCCGTCGTGCCTCGCGTTTTCTTCATGAAGATCTCGAAGCGTCCGCCGAGGGTCTCCGCTTGCTCCTGCATGGCGCGAAGGCCCAAGTGCTCCTGACTGGCAAGCGCCTTCGCGAGATCGAAACCTCGGCCATTGTCGCTCACGTACAGGCACAAGCCGGACCGTGCCACGGCAAAGCGCACCCTGACCGCGGTGGCCTGCGCGTGCTTGACGATGTTGGTCAGCGCTTCCTGCACGATGCGGTAAATCCCGGTCTCGATCTCCGGCGAGAGGCGCAAGTCTCCCAGGCATTTCTCTCGCAGCCGCAGAGAGATGTTGTGCATCTCCGACCACTCCTGGCAGTAGCGGGCCAGCGCCGTCTGCAGACCCATCTCTTCCACCAGGGGAGATCGCAAGCCGTGAGCGACGCGCCGCAGCTCGTCCATGGCGTCGCTGGCGATCTTCATCACTGCGCGCGCTTGTTCCTGAGCCGATTCCAGCGTCTTGGTGGCCTCGATGCCATACAGCTTGGCCTTGATGGCGGTGAGTAATTGTCCTGCTTCATTGTGCAAGTCGCGTTCGATCCTTCGCCTTTCGTCTTTCCTGGCAAGGAGCATGGAGCGCACCATCTGCCGTTTGCTGCCTTCTGCTTTGTGGGCGTCTTCCGCCTCCTGGCGCTTCTGGCTGGTCAGATCGGTCACCACCATGCCGATGATCCCGGGGCCAAGGTCGGGAAGCGGCGCGACCGACAAATGGACGGGCACCGTGGTGCGGCGCGCGGCACGCAGCGCGAATTCGCCTTTGACGGTAGCGCCGCGAGAGAGGTTCAAGAAGGCGGCAATGCGGGTGCGCTCCCTCGCGCTCACCAGCGAAGCGAAGGTTGTGCCGGTGATGGAATCGCGAGCCTGGCCCAGCAGCGCGGCAAACGCGCGGTTGCAGTAGAGCACGCGGCCCCTGGCGTCCAGGCACACCGCTCCTTCGCTTAAAGCGTCCACCAGCCAGCGATAGTCAATCAGGCGGTGGGGTCGAGGGCGCATGCCGGCGCGAATCCGTGACAGGGGATCACTGTAGCTGCTTGATTTTCTGTTGCGTAGCACCTTTGCACCTCCGAGCGCGTGGCAGGAGCCACCGCGGGGTGCCTGTCCAGAAAGGGTCGCGGCTACTATAGCAGGAGGATAAGTATCCTCGCAATGACAAGTGTGGAGCCCCTACGGGTGTTGGACGCTCGCGCTGGATGGTCATTTCCAGCGAAGCGAGGAATCTGATTCGGCGACGTGCGCCAGCGACGTTCACTTCCCGAGTTTGGAGTTCGTGTCGCCCGCGCGCGAAACTTGTCAGAATCCGCCAATTCTCTTACTCTAGTCACGTACGATGCCTGCCACAGCGGCCCCGTGGTGCAACGGTTAGCACGCGGCCCTTTCAAGGCCGAAATACGGGTTCGATTCCCGTCGGGGCTACCATCCCATTTTGCTCGATAAGTCCATTTCCCCGAGATACGTCTTCTGGCAGCTCGACGCCAAGTGGAAAAGTAAAAAGGAAAAAGGCAAAAGTGCAAAGGTAAAAACGGAACGCAACGGCAGGAAAAAGCAAGGTTCGTTGAGACGTGCGTTCCTTATTTTCCTTTTTACTTGCGTCTGCACACCGACGAGCTGAGCGCCTGCCACAGCCATCCCGAGTCCCCAGTCAGCGGACGCGGATCTGTTTGTCTTTTCACCTGTTTCCCGGATTCCCTCTGCGGACTCTGCGACCTCTGCGGTAAATCTTTTGCGCGTGACACGGGGGAGCCGCCTAGGCTAGAATCCGCGCAGCGGTAAACCAGCCGCGCGACTCCGTCACGGGACTTACACCTCACTCGGGAGGACTCGCCATGGCCCTCGGACTGTTTCGTCAGAAAGCCAAAGGTGTGGAACGCACGCCCGCGCAGGTGGCTAAATTCCTCGAAGATTTTCTCGATGGCGCCGGGCCCAAGTGGGAGTGGGACGACTTCCTCGCCACACCCATCGCCGATGCGGAACTGGAGAAGATCCGCGAGCGCTGCCGGCACCTCGATCTCGAATTCCCGCCCGATACGCCCGGCAACTTCACCAACGCGCAAGGCCTCGCCGTCATCCGCGGCTATCTCGATCAACTCCGGCGTGGAGCTGCGGCTGGTTCTTAGGAAACGTTTGGCACGGGATGGTGTCTACAGACAAGCGCGAAGCGAAAGCGATTCCCATGCAGCGAGCACGCCGAATCTTCGCGCTGATGCTACTTGCGCTCTCTGCGCTACTGCTTTTGGCGCTGGGGCTGGAAGAATTCCGTCACAAACAAAACTATGGCCACTTCGCACCTTACGGATTACACGTGGATCTCATTGTGCGGAAGGCGGACATCGGAATACCGGGGATCACCAAAATGTACGAAGCGTATCTCTATAATCTGGGCCTGCCGGTTTCCATTCAAAGATGCGATTTTGTGAGCGATGCGATGGAGCCTGGGACAATGGTGGCATACGCCGTCCAGCGCTGGAATGCACAGACGAGCGCGTGGGACACGATCGTGGAATCTAGTGGCGCAGAATATTGCGTTGTAACTCCGTTGAGTATGGTCGTAGCGGCGTCGAAGGACAGTTTTCTTTTCCCAGGCCAGTCTGTGTCAACGGGCTGGGAAGCCACGGCTGCCCGTGACGAGTTCGCGAAAGGAGACTCGGCGCGCTTTGTGGTTTTTACAACCCTCAAGATCGATGCTGGGAGACACTTCCGTTCTGTGCCATCGCAAGCCTTCGTTATCGACGAGCAAGCGGAAACAGCGGTTCCCTTGCGAATCCGGCACTAGATCGCTCGCGCCATTAGCCTCAGTTACGCCTGAAGGTGAGGGCGGTACGCACCGGAGGCCGAAGCGATGTTCGGCTCGCCTCGCTCTATTCAACCAATAAAGCCATGCGGAGGACGTCGCGGAGGCTGCGCTCGAGGCTGGCGAGGATTTGCTCGCGCAGCGGCGGGGCGGGGGCAGTAGCGCCTGGGGGCGGCGCGGGCGGGCCGGGGAGTTCGCGCGCTTCGATCGTTGTGGCGAGCGCATCGGCGAGTGCAGCGCGATCCCGTCCATCCAGGAGCAGCAATAGCCGGCGGAACAGCGG